>JAHFAB010000062.1 GCA_023250795.1 Bacteriovoracaceae bacterium | reverse complement strand
ACTTTGGCTATTTATCTTTTCTGGAATGAAAGTTTACCAATCAAAGCGAATGCTGAGAAGAACCGACGAGGCTTATCTTTTACTCAAAGCTCATTGTATCTCGATGCTCATGTTTATTACTCTGACTTACCTAATCAGCGAATACAAATATTCTCGTGTGGTTATAATTTATTTTGGTACATTGGGTGCCTTTTTTCTCATATTTTTCAGGCTTTTTTTGAGAAATTCACTGCGTATTTTTAGAAAAAAAGGTTATAATCTAAGATATGTTTTAGGTATTGGAGAAGGTCCGCTTTTAGAAACCCTCATCACACGAATAGAAAAATTTCCTGAACTCGGTCTGAGATTTATAGGTGTCATTGTACATGAATCTTCTGGACTAAAATCAGTCGCTGGAAAACCAGTTTTAGGTACTTTTGAAGATTTAGATTCCGTTGTTCAAAAAAAACATCCCGATCAAGTTTTGATCGCACTCCCACGCAAACAGTATGGCGAATTAGATCGAGTTTTAAAACTCTTACATGATGAAACCCTCGACATCCAACTGATCCCAGACATCCATGAATACATTACTTTGGGGTGCGCTGTAGAAGATTTTGAAGGACTCCCTGTCGTCAATCTGAACGACTCCCCACTAGAAGGATGGGGGGGTTATATAAAAAGAGGGACTGATTTCATTTTGTCAGCGCTCTTACTCATTTTCCTATTTCCACTCTTTGTAATCATTGCTCTTTTAGTCAGATTGTCTTCTTCTGGTCATATTTTTTACCGTCAAGAAAGAATGGGGCTAGATGGTAAAACATTCCAAATGTACAAGTTTAGATCGATGCGTGTGGATTCAGAACTGGCCGATGGCGCCGTATGGGCCAAACGAGGGGATTCTAGAAGAACAAAATTTGGAAGATTTTTACGATCCACTAGTTTAGATGAACTTCCCCAGCTTTGGAACGTCTTCAAAGGCGAAATGTCTCTTGTAGGTCCTCGCCCAGAACGACCTGTTTTTGTACAACAGTTTAGAAGTGAAATTCCTCACTATATGCTCAGACATAAAGTAAAGGCAGGGATTACAGGTTGGGCTCAAGTCAATGGCTGGAGAGGAGATACTTCTCTCAATAAACGAATTGAATGTGATCTCTATTACATAAAAAACTGGTCTTATACTTTAGACTGTAAAATACTGGCTCTCACAATTCTGAAAGGTTTCATGAATAAGAATGCTTACTAAGCTCCGAATCAAAAAAATAGATCTGTATATTTTGACAGAAGTTATTGCTCCCTTATTGGGAGGGCTCGTATTTTTTACTTTTATATTTCTCATGTTTCAACTCTTGCGTCTCGCAGATTTATTTATTCTTCACGGAGTATCTCTATTTACTTTGGGAAAAATGACTTTGCTCATGATTATCACATTTTTACCCACGACTTTACCCATCGCCTTCTTGATTAGTGTCCTCATCGCATTTGGAAGACTCTCCACTGAAAGCGAACTCGTAGCCATGAAGTCTTCAGGAATCAGTATTTTAAGGCTCACTCTACCGGTATTAATTCTCTCTCTCGTTGTTTCGCTACTGTCTTTGGGATTAAACATGGAGTGGGCACCGAAAGGAGATTTGGTTTTCAAATCCACTTTAATCAAAGTCAGTAATACAAAAATAGTGAGCTCCCTAAAGGAGGGGGCTTTTAATACTGGTTTTTTTGATTTACTCATTTTTACAGATAAATACGACAACAAAACTAATCGACTGAAACGAGTTTTCTTATTTGATGAAAGGGAAGCTAAAACTCCTGTAGTAGTCATTGCCCAAGAAGGCGAAATTATTTCTGTTAAACCGAACACTGAGCTCGGTGCCGCAGCGGTTTTAAAACTTTATTCTGGAAATATTCATAGAAACAATGTCGAGGACAATAACTACCAAAAAATAGATTTTGACCAATACCGGCTTTATTTACAAGTAGATGAGGGAGACGGAGGATATGTCACCAAACCTAAGATGATTCCTTATCAAGACTTATTAAAACTGATCGAAACTTCTCCTAAAACTAGTTTTGGATACAGAGAAGCTTTGACAGAAATTTGGAAAAGACTCATGGTGGGAACAACTCCTTTGATCTTTGTATTTCTGGGTATCGGTTACGGTACCATTCGAATTAGAGCAGTCCGCTCTGGTGCCGCTGCCATGGCATTTATTATTATTTTTCTCTATTGGTCCGTTCAAGCTTTTGGAACAGTGGCCGCTCAAGAAGGATACTTACCCCCTGCAATTGCAATGATCTTACCCAATCTACTGATTCTAGTTTTAGCTATGCCTGGTTTCAAATCAGCTATGTGGTAAAAAAATCGAACATACTTCAAAACTTAAGATAAATTTCGTGGGGTATTTTTTCAAAGTCATCTCATTTTTAATCTTTTAAAATATATGGAAGAGGTGTCGGCACGGCATCCTGCCTTGGGACCCTCACGCTCCTCCATGAGCTGTGGACATCCATGTCCTCCCAAAGCCTCACTCATCCATATATTTTAAAAGATTAAAAATGAGATGACTTTGAAAAAATACCCCACGAAATTTACCTTAAGTTTTGAAGTATGTTCAAAAAATCCTCAAGTATCGTTGATAATCCTGACATTTTCCTGACATTATTTAACCACAGCTTACGAAAACCTGCTCTAGACAAGGAACTGGGGATAACTTTTTACTAAACTCAAAAAAAACGTGCATATAAGGAAAAATATTTAATTAATTCATATAGTTGTGACGTGTGGATAACTTGGTATATACGTGTGGATAACTTATAACTATTGCGTGGGTAACGGTGCTGCAATGCGCGACGGCGGCGGATTAGAAGGAAGCGGTTTCTCCCCAGGGAATGGATCTTGCGTTTTCTCAGCGGTTTCGGAGGGAATAAAAAGTGTGGCATTTTTTTGACGAAAAACCACACGTGGATCCAGCTGTAAGACCTTATAGCCTTGGCTATTAATGTTAATACTCACCCCCTTGGGATCAGAAGTTTGAAATCTAAATTCTTTCTGCACTTTCAAAACCAAAATTCTATCCTTTCTCAGAGGAAATTTCATCACAGCTTTGTCATCGACTTGGTACCTTACCCAAACATCTACCAGAGCTTTGAACAAAACCTTGTACTTTACCTCTTTTGTGTTCAAATTTGATCCTGAATTCAGAGGATCTTGAATTACTTTTAACTTTAAACTTGGAGTCACAGTAGAACTAGGACTTGGAGCAATACTTGGACTCGGTAACACAGAAGGGGTAGAAATAGCCGGACTCTGGACAATAGCTCGCAATGTTCGAAGTTTTTCAATACGAGAAGGTGTATTATGATGATGAAAAGTGGGTTTAAGTATCAAAATCATCACCCCCCCAAAAAGCACAAACCCACCCATTATAAACCAAAGGACCACCCGGCTCTGTTCAGACTCTTTTTTCTCGAATGCATATCCGCTGTGCCCTTGATCTCTAATCAAACGATCAAAAGACTTCTGTTCCAAATATAAATTAAAGTGAAGCAAGACCTCTTTCGAGTTTAATCCAATAAATTTTGCATAAGCCACGACAAACCCCCTGATAAAAGGCTTTGCGGGAAGTTCAGAGTATTGATCAGCCTCTAAAAAATACAACAACTTTATATTAATTTTGGTTGCGGAAGCTATTTGCTCAAGAGTAATTCCGCGTTTTTCTCGCTCTTGCCGCAAAAATCCACCTAAATTTTGATTTTGATCAATAGTCATTTTAGGGAATATATTTCAAATGTTCCATGGCCTGTTCAGCTATTTTAGTATTCGGAAAACTTTGTTTGATGTCCAAGAATTTTTTTCTGGCATGTTCATAATCTTTATTTTTTTCATACAAGACTCCTACTGCCAAATGTGCATCTGCAAATCCAGCACAAAATTTTTGAGAAGCTTTTTCGTAATCCCCAAGAGCAGTAAGAACCGACCCATTTTTCAGATGAATATGCCCCATATAGTAATAAGCAATACATGAAAGTGTGGGAGATTCTTGGATCGCTTTACTCAGGGCATCTTCAGATTTTTTATCGTCCTCCTTCCTATAATATAAAATCCCCAAATTCGTATAAGCCCTATAAGAATCACGATAAAGTGGATTTGTAGCTGCAACCATGAGCGGTTTTTCCGCTTCATCATAACGACCTTGATCTAAAAGTAATTTCCCCAAAGTATTATTGGCTTCTGAATAAGCAGGTTGGATAGATACTGCTAACCTTGCCTCTGCAATGGCCCGAATATCATCATGTTTTGCGTGATAAGCCAAAGCCTTCGTGTGATGAAGCTCGGGTAAATTTGGATCACTCTCTTCCGCTTTAGCCAAATGCTGGAGCGCTCCTGTCGGATCACCCTCCAATAGAGCTCCGTTGGCGACTTGCACAATAAGTTTTGCTCTTTGAGTTGGACTGAGAGTTTTAATCCCAGTAGTAGCGCAGCTTTGGACAAACGCGGAAAGGAGAAGTACTAAACTGAAAGATGCTTTCGAGTGGAATATCATTCCCCTACACTAAAAGCTTCATGAAGAGGTGTCAATTAGACAATAACCCAGCAGACTCAACATGTGGGGTTTGAGGGAAAAAATCAAAGACCGCGACTTTTTGGAGCGTCCATTTTCTTTTGAGAAACTTAGAAATATCTTTTGCCCAAACGTCAACATCGCAGCCCACCAGAACCAACTGACGAACGCCTAATGCTTCTAAAGCTTGGGCGATTTCTGAAAATTCATGACTGAGCCCAATTCGTGGAGGATCTAAAATGGCGGCTTTTGAAGTTGCTTGATCTACACTTTTAGCTTTTTTTTGAAGCCAAGATAAAACAGAAGACCTATGAAAAGTCATATTCGTGGGAAACTGAATCTTAGAAGCAGATAAGTATGAATCTACGCATTCTACGGATTTCATCTTTGGCGCTAAAAGAAGCGACAAATTTCCAGAACCCCCATAAAGATCGTAAACCTCTTGTCCCGGAGTGATGACCCCGGAAATCCATAGTCTGAGCTTCTCATTTTGTTCGTCGTGTATTTGTCGAAACCCTGAAGCAGCGTGGGGAGAGTTCCACGTCACACCTACTTCGCCTAAAGAAGTAGGTGGCGAAGTCACTTCGATTTCCACCTTATATGGCTTTGCTAGAAGACTGCCCTTCGCTTTTATTTTTTCCCATTCAGCATTGATTTCTTCTCTCGCAATCGGGCACTTTTCAGCCGGTATGAGATCGTTGGTCCCAGAACCATAAAATCCCATCTGGTTCTTGTAACCTCTCAGTTGGACTCGGTTGCGATAACCCCAGATTTTTTCGGCTGGAAATAATTCGAAACTTTTTTCAGGAAGAGCCACTTGTACTCTTTCTAATGCCTGCTTGACCCCATTTGACTTGGTTTTCCACTGAAGAGAGTAGGGGACATGCTGCCATTGGCACCCCCCACATTTTGTAAAAATGGGACAAGGCGCCAACACACGCTCTGGAGAAGGCTTGAGAATAGAAAGAAGCCTTGCTTGGGCATAGTTTTTCTTTGCCGATTTTTTACCCTCTAAAATCTCCACCTCAACCACATCACCCGGCATGGCCCAAGGCACAAAAATGACCCTCCCTGAAGCATCACGAGCCACACCCGACCCACCACGAGAGAGATCTGTGATTTCAAGTTTAGTTTTCGTGGTAGATCCCGCCGTCAACTTCTTGTAAAATATTGCTAATTGTTTGTATAGAGTCAAAAAGCCGCTTCTGTTTTGTGTGAATCCATTGATGCTGAACAATTTGCTCTAAATTAGGGGGGAGACGCATTTCACTCAATGTTTCAAAGGGAAGTTCATTGATCATAGACTCTATGGTTGGCATCTCCTTGAAATCTTTTTTCAAATGAGACTGCATACCAGAGAATGCTGTTTTCACTTTGCCTTCGGTTTCTAATAGAGACTCTAGCACAATGGCGATCAAAGGAGACTCTTCCATCATGGCTTCTACCATAATTTTAGTAGATTCTACTTCTAATGCAAGCTTATGGGAACTCAGTCTCTGTTGGTTCATATGAAGTTGATTTGCTTTAGACAATATAAAGAGCGCAACATTACCAACAGACGAGAAACCCAACTGCTTAATTTGGGGGGCTAAATCTTTAGATATCCCATTTTGCTTGAGGACTTCGGCGTTTAACTCAATTATATCATCGAATTTTTTTATCATTTTCTCAATATTTTCTTGCGAAACATTCCCCTTCAAAGCACATTTTACAACAGGAATCGTCCATTTTGTAATTTTAGGCGCCAGAATTTTTTTCACTTCTTTAGCCCGCTCTAAGACATTGACTTGATCAATAATTTTTCTAGTTGCCAAAGCCTGATCATATGCCCAAAAAGACATCTTTCCAGTTTCAATTTTTTTGAGATCGGGGTCTGATACTTCGTGGAATGAACTATAGGATTCGAACTTTGCTCTAGAGCGAGCCTTTTTAATATCCCCACTCCATACAGTAAAAAGATCTGCCAAATTATCTGAAGTATCCAAAGCTTTAACCCTCAGACTCAATACTGATCCAAGTAAGGCATATACTTTCATGAGCTGAGTGGATTCCGCCTTAAACTCAAACGGAGATAACCTCCCTAATTTAGCTTCATCAGTCAGATCAGCATAAAAGGGCTTGATCGTATCTGTCAAAATCGTTGAAAGTAAGTCCACAGTGTAATAAAGATCCTCTAATTTCAGGTTGTTGTCTTTTTCGAATTCTGCAAAAGAAATTGAACTCCCATCAACATTTTCGTACCTTGGAAAACCAAAATTTCTATTTGTAAGCAATATCAGAGCAAGAACTTTATCATATTGAACACCCCGAATTTGTAATCGGTCGTCATCGATTTCGTTCGCACCATTCATTTTGATGTCGTTTAACCACTTAAACTCGAGCAAACTTTCATTTGAAAGTTTCAGAAATCTTTCCCCAATGTCATTGAAATTAAGACGTGCATCAGGAGACCGAACAACTTCATGGAAAAATTTCATCGCTTGGATGGCTGCATCTGAATAAGGTGCAATCCAACTTCTAATCTCTGAAATATTGAGTTGTCTTCTTTTATCAAACTCACTCATTAAGTGTAGCTGATAATTATACTCATCCAAAAATTGCCGTACGGGTAAAAAACTATTGATCAATCTTTCGACATAACCATTTAGATTATTAGATTCAAAATGCAATTTATCATTAGCAAAATTAACAATAGAGTACCTGCTCCTATATTGGTGCGTATAAAAATCTACAACTTCTTTAGGAGTAGTTCCTTTGTCAAATCGAGCACAATAAGGGGCATAGCCTACGTCCTCATCTGAGCAAAAATGGTATTTTTTAACTTGAAGCTTGGAGACGTCTGAATCGTTCACATTACTCCAATCAGATCCAAGTTCTTCTTTATACTGTTTAAGGCTACTCAATTGACCTTTTCTCAATTCGATAGACCCTGCATAAACCGCCCTTAAGCTCATCACGTCCTGTGGCCCGAGACCATCATAAGTCAAATGATCATCCACCAAATAGTCCATGATAGAGCTGTAATTACGAATCGTTTTTTCATCTTCGTTAAACTTCCAATTTGTTTTATCGTAAGAAGCAATAAAATTATGCCTAAGACCCAAATTATGACCTAATTCATGAGCTAAAGTTGCTTTATAGATTGCGGTCATTAAAGCGAGACTACTCATTTTGCCTACCTTTTCACTTTCACTGGTTTCAGATGATCCCTCGTGAAGACAAATATTTTGTTTTTTCAAGTTTTCTTTGAGCGCAATCAGTGTCTCTTTTTTCATAAGTTGAAACTTAAGTTTTGGCCTTACAGCATCGTTGGCATATTTGATTTGTTTTTCTAAAATGAGCCTTCCCACTTTATCTGAATTCCAAAATTCTTTATTTTTAAGAGCTTCTTGTAAAGCCTCATGAAAAGCTAATTGTTCGCCGTTCAAGCTCCCCGTGAGAGAAAGATTTTCAAGTTGGTCCGTTGTCAGCAATGGTGGGGGGTTTTGTAATGATTTTTTTTTGGAAATTTTACCCAAAAAAGATTCATCAATTAATATTTTGGAACTGTCAATGTCTAGAGCTTGACTGTCAGCTCCCTTGGCGAATCCAAGACTTTGACTAGAATCATTTGAACTCTTTTTATCATCAATAAAAGACTGTTCTTTCTTTTTTGGATTAGAATCTGAAAGACCCCTGTTCTCAAGAAATTCGACTTCATTTTTAGCCCTTTTCTTCAAAATTTCCACATAAGACAAAATATTTCCGCCATACATAAAAACAGATGCGTTCTCTATGACTCCAGAGCGAGGATTCATATGCGGACCCCCCAATCCAATGATTCCTGACTCAGTTGGTTTTTGAACATAATAAATATAATTATGCTCAAGATCTCCGAGCTCGCCTGCTTGTTCTTCTGTTAGATCAACTCCCACCACTTTAAGAACAAGAACGTCATTTTTTCTTTCAACGAGTGTCCCAGCAAAAGCTTTTTGAAAGGCTTTGTTCCAGTCAGAAACAATTTGCTTTGTTGCCTCTATGATTGCATCACGAACCTCTTTGTCCCCTTTCTCATTGATCTTTGGAAGTCCAGCAAGAATATATGTAATCTGTTTTCCATC
>JAHFAB010000431.1 GCA_023250795.1 Bacteriovoracaceae bacterium | reverse complement strand
AAATTCTGTGAGTACAATTTGGTTACCACAAAAATTTGATCGAGAGAAAACACTGTCTGTATCAAATGCCCCTATAAACGCAGGAATTGCGAGTTCAGATGTACTAAAAATCTGACTCACATTAAACGCTTCTGAAATATGCTTTCCTAGATTAGTATCAAAGAGACGACACACTATTCTTATCTTTGAATTAAGACGACGGGCATCCATTACTATAGATACATTGACCAAATCTTGATCTGTCACAGCAAGAACTGCGATTGCTTCTGTAATTCCAGCCTTAATAAGAAGGTCATCACTACGCGCATCTCCTAATAAAAATTCTCCACCTGACTCTTCGACTTTTTTGCGCCAATCGTCATTAGTTTTATTCGTGATTACAGCGACACAGATACCGAGCTGCTGAAATAGTTCAAAAGAACGAAAGCCAATATGACCTAGGCCACAAATAATTACGTGAGCTTTCATCTTCCTACCAATTGAAGAAAAAATCTAAAATTGCGCCACAACCACCCAAACTTAGAAAACTTTTTTTTTCTTTTGGCGTAAAAACTTCGGGAGGCAAGAAGCAACCCTGATTTATCGATGGATGCTAAATCATCTCGCTCAGAATCAGTCAGACCACATTTTGTTAGAGTATTTGTTGGATTGTCTAGAAATGATTTACGAAATGAAGGATCTGTATAGAGTCTAGCTAACACTTCCTCAAATGATTGTGCACTCAAGCGATCCTCCAATTTTCTGCACTTGCTGCTCTTGATGCTTTCGGGCTTCCATTAAAACATTCCGAGTTCGTTGTACTTGAGCCAGTAACAATTGAAACGCTGGGTACTCCCCATCACGTTCAATAATTACCGTCAATGGCTGAGGCACAGATTTACCAAGAACATTAAGCAAGTCATAAACTTCCTCCGGAACGTCATGTATATGATCATCTAAAAGAAGCTCTCCTTTTGGACGAGATTCAAAACCTGCAGGTTCTTTGATCCATTTTCCACCGCTTAAATGAACAAGGTTCACTCGATCTAATGGGAAAGATTTTAGATAGGAAATGGGTTCAAACCCAAAATTCAAAGCGTTGGCGTACAGATTATGAAGATCAAGAAGAAGAGTGCCTCCACCTTCGTTTACTATCTGGGTGACCCATTGAGGTTCAGACATTTTTGATCCAGGAGGATCAATCAGTGTTGCGATATTTTCTAACACTGGGCAACTTCCAATCGTCTTTTTCACTATGAATAGATTTTCGAGAGCCCCGTCTAAAGTACAATTTGTTCTTGGAGGTGCTGCAAGATGCCCTATTTCCCTATTTCCAGCCCTTACAAACGCAAGATGCTCTGACCAAATTTCTGGAGATAGAACATCTAAAATTCGAGCCAATTTTTCTAGTCGCCTCTGATCAACACGTAGTGAACTTGCCAAACCCAATCCAACTCCATGGTATAAAACTGGAATCTGCCTGGCTAAGGTGTTTAAGGACCTGAGCTCGACACGGGAGGAATTAAAATAATCATCTATGATCACCTCCAGTACATCAATTTTATCAATATTTGAAAGGATAGAAGGTCCGAGATCAATTCTCCAACCGAGTCCAATTGCGTCCCGCTTACCTAACTGCCACATCCGCCACACCCCCCCCCACACCCACCGCCACCGCAACTGCTACCACATGACGAACCAGAACCGCCTGCGTAGAAACTGAATGAACTATCACTATTCTTGAAAGATTGTAGAAAGAGCTTTTTTACGTGAGGAAATTCTCTCGATGAAAGTGCAGCCAATCCAAAAACTGCAGCTAGCAAAGCGACCTCGTTAGTCTCTCCGCCTTGTTTGATTTGCTTTCCTCGTTTTTTTAAATCTTTAAACAAAGTACTCAAATCCGACAGAACACGATCACCAAGACAAGTGCGTTCCTTATTGTATACTATGATGAGATAAATAGAGAACACTGCAGCTAAAATTATTAAAAATAACACATTGAATCGGCCTCGTTGAAATGCTACAAAAAGCTTTGCTCCAGCAAGTCCCAAAAGAACAACTAAACCAAAAGTGACTATCCGACGACGAGCAGCATAAACACTGTCGTTTGCCAATAAGTGTTGGTGCCCAAGTGAGACTCTGTACTCAGTACATGCATATTTCAGAGCATCATCTTTCTACATTTCATAGGCTTCTGTTTCTGATAAACATTTTTTAAGAATTGCCTTCTCAATTGCTCTTCGTGCGTGATCAATTGAGACTTTCCCCTTTGTTTTCAGTGTATCCCCAAAAACCTC
>JAHFAB010000061.1 GCA_023250795.1 Bacteriovoracaceae bacterium | reverse complement strand
TTCGTGATCTTGCTTTGTCTTTTGAAGTGACCCTTGAAACGGCCTTTGAAATGGAACGTGAAATGCCGGGATTTTCGCCTCTTCAGCGATTTTTAATGCTCGCGCATCAGGGCGATCCGAGACAACGGAAGAAACTTGGGCGTCTAACCTCCCAGCCCGGATCGCTCCGAGAATCGCCTCAAGATTACTTCCTCTACCCGAAGCTAAAACAACAATCGGAATTGTACTCATGATAAAACACTCCCTGAATGATCTAGTGCGATGTCCTCTCTAAACTGCATTCCTGGGAAACTCATTTGCTTTAATCTTTCATAAGCCTGAACGCGCGCGATTTCAAAGTTTTTTCCGATTCCGAGTGCACCCAAGACTCTGCCGCCCGATGTCACCCACTCATGCCTTTCATTTTCTCGAACACCGGCAAGGAAACATTCAGGCGCATTTAAAAGAGAGGGAAGTTTGGCGCCTTTTTCTGGGTTTTCAGGATAACCCTTTGCTGCTCCCACCACCACCACGGCGCAATCGCCAGAAAACCCAACCTTCTTGGGGAACTGACTCAGATCGCCCTTCGCGCAGGCCATGCACCAATCAAAAAGGTCATCACTCATCCTAGGGAGGAGGACTTGAGTTTCAGGATCTCCAAACCGGGAGTTAAACTCTAAAACCCAGAACGTATTCCGCACAGAATTGTACATCAAACCCGCGTAAAGGAGACCTCGAAATGGAATTCCACGCTTTCTCATTTCACCTAAAGTAGGATAAAAAATCTGGGAGAGAACTTTTTCACTGAGGTCTTTGGGCAGACCAGACACTGGACTGTACGCTCCCATTCCTCCGGTGTTAGGTCCTTTCCCATCCTCTAATAAAGTTTTGTAATCCCTGGCAGGATCTAATAAGGCACAAAGGTTCCCATCACAAAACGCCATCCAGGAAAGTTCTTCTCCAGATACGCATTCTTCTATGACCAATTTTCCAGAAATCTCAATGAGGTTTTTCGCGGCAATCAAAGCGTCTTCTAAAGAATGGCAAACTTGCACTCCTTTTCCAAGGGCCAAGCCATCGGCCTTAATGACCCAGCCAGAAGTTTGGCCATTACTTTGGCCAGAACTTTGGAAACCCCAAGCCGCTTGTTTTAAAAATTTTTCCGCCTCATCCAGAGAATACACTACTGTAAACTCCGCAGTCGGCACTCCTGCGGCTTTCATCACCTCTTTTGCAAATGATTTGCTCGCCTCAATCTGAGCGGCCGCTTGTGAAGGTCCAAAACAGGGTATACCCTGCGATTGAAACACATCTACAATCCCATTTGCTAAGAAACCATCCGGCCCAATCACGGCCAAATCGATTCTCTCGAGTTTAGCTTTTTGAGCCAGTTTCAAAAAATCTTCTTTTTTTCCAGAAAACTCCCAACGCTCAATTCCTGAATATCCGGCATTTCCAGGAGCTGCAATCACCTGAGTGACTTTGGGAGACTGGGAGAGTTTCCATGCCAAGGCATGCTCTCTGCCACCCGAGCCCACAACGAGGAAATCCCCTCATTTTTTCCATGACTTGTTCCAATGTCCAGGCTTCTGGAAACCAGGCATGTTCCGTCAATAAATTCGTCAGACACCGATAAAGCTGAGAGGCCGTTTCTTTATAAGGGAGGGGCAAAGGAGGGGGCGGGAGACTGATCTGCTTTTTCCATTCTGGATTTTTCTGTTTTTTCGCTTCTGTTACCGCTGCATACCATGGAGTTTTTCGATAATACCCACGAAGAAATTCTTTAGAAAGCTGGAGACCGTCTTTTAGAATACGCAGCTCGTCTGGTCCGATGGCGTCTACTAAAAATGTTTCACCATTCTCATTTACTCCCCACTCTAATTTTCCATCAGCCAGTTCGAGACCTTTTTTATCACAGAGCGCTTTTAGCCAACTCGCCACCCATGCCGTTTTATTTAAAATTTCACCAAGCTGTTTTAAGGAGAGACCAGAAATATCGAGCGCTTCTTCTTTTGCCAAAAGGCGATCCGAGGGTTCTAGTTTAGTAAACATTTCCAAAACTGGAAAATCCCATTTTGTTCCCTGGGCGACACCGCTCCGCTCTAAATAAGAACTTCCCGGTGGACAGCTAAACCTGAAAACAACTTCTAGGGGGATAAGTCTAGGAGGCGGAGACGCTTTGGTAGCTGTGTAATCTGGAACGAGATGTCCGCTTTTTTCTACGAAAACAGGTTTTACAACTGAAACCTGTTTGACGCTGAGGTGTCTCACGGGCTGATCGGTTTTTTTCACTGGCATGGGATGATCCAAATCCTCCGCCCTCAAAACTCCATGATAATGAGTGGCCAGTCCATCAGACTCAAGCTTTTCAAAAAGACTGGCAGCCAAGACCGCAAGGGCCTCCCCTTTGTGTGGGAGTAAATCAGGCATTTTCCCCCAATCAAAAACTGAGAATGCGTCTGTGTATTCGAAAACTACGCTGGACGAAGTACCCGCTCGATCACCTAGACCACTTTTGCTTAGAATATTTTTTACTGATCCTTCGTACAAGAGTTTCATGCATTCTTCACATTTGTTTTATTAGCTTTGATTCGATCTTCCACCCGCGTTTTTCCAAATTTTTTTCCAGCGGAAATATCCGTCGGATATTTCCCATCGAGGCAGGCCATGCAAGGAGAGCAGTTTCCTTTTTGAGGTTGAACAGAGCTCTGTAAGCCAGCTACGCTCTGATAAATCACAGCATCTGCACCCAGCTCCTTTTCAATTTCATCCAGAGTTCTCTTCGAGGCGATTAGCTCTTTGTGGCTTGGAAAATCAATCCCATAAAAACAGGGGTATCGAATCGGTGGACAAGTCGAAACGAAATAAACTTTCTCAGCTCCAGCTTGCCGCACGAGTTCAATAATTTTCATAGAAGTCGTCCCGCGCACAATCGAGTCATCTACAAGCAAAACTTTCTTACCTTTGATTTCGGATCTGACTGGAGAAAGTTTGAGCTTGACCGCGCTCTGACGCTTTTCTTGGGAATCTAAAATAAAAGTTCTTTTGATGTAACGATTTTTAATAAGAACTTCTCGGTAGGGAATTCCTAACTCTTCAGAGAGCGCGATAGCAGCAATTCTGGAGGTCTCTGGAACTGGCACGATAATATCTGGATCTATCTTTCCTTCTTTGATCTGTTTCTGAATCAGCTTGGCCAGGTTTTTCCCTAAACTAATTCGAGAACCATAGACGGGCACACTATCGATCTCTGACTCTGGAGAGGCAAAATAAACCCACTCGAACATGCAGGGTCGGTGTTCTCTGGCGTGGATGACTTTTGATAAGAGCTTCCCTTTTCCGTCGATAAAAATCACTTCTCCAGGCTGCACATCCCGAACCACCGTGTATCCCAAGAAAGACAGAGCCACACTTTCTGAGGCCACGATATAGGAGTCAGTCTCCCCTTTTCTCTGTCCTTTGCGAATGCCTAAAATCAGGGGACGAATTCCAAACGGATCCCGGAAAGCGACCATCCCATGATCTGCAACCAAAGTGAGGATGCTATAACTTCCGTTCACTTTTTTGAAAATTTCTCCCACCGCCTTGCAGATCGAATCAAAACTAAACTCGGAGTGTTGGAGGGATTCGGCAAACAAATTCAAAACAATTTCGGTATCTGAATGAGTGAGCAAATGGCGTTTAGAGTTTTTGACTAAGTCCGCTGAAAGTTCCTGGCAATTGACAATGTTTCCATTGTGGACCATCCCGAGGCCAAATGGATAACTCAAGAGAAAGGGCTGAACATCAATCGTATCACCGCGCCCGATCGTGCTGTAGCGGGCATGACCAATGGCAGTGTTGCCTTTCAGGGTGCTCATATTGTCGCGTGTGAAAACAGATTCGACCAAACCCAGGTTCTTTACCCGATGAAATCCATCGGAATCATAGGTCAATATCCCAGCCGCGTCCTGACCGCGATGCTGCAGCGTGGTAAGCCCGAGAAACGCTTCCCGAGCTGCTTCAGGGCTTCCAATGATTCCTACGATTCCGCACATATGAGTAAGAAAAGATATAGCACGGAAACAAAAACTTAACAGCAGTTGAAAGTAACAGAATGACGATTTACACTCTAGGGATTCGAGGGGGAATCTATGAGCACAACGCAGAGCCCGGTGACTGGCATATTGGAAGAAAACCAAGTGGTGATTGACTTTGGGAAGTACGAGGGAAAGACCGTCGAACAAGTCGCTGAGCTAGATCCAGCCTTTTATCAAAGACTTGTCACTGAAAAGGAAACCGGTGTTTTTGCCATCCGTAGGCACCGGGATAAATCTTTTCGCCTCTACATTAATCCACTGTCGGAGATGGATCACTGAGGGTTGACATGTATATACACATAGCCATTGAACGCTTTATTGGTTTGCGTGAAAAAGCAAAAAAAGATGAAATTTTGAAAGCTTTTGCCACAAATGGAGTCCTTGCACAAGAAAACTCTCTCAAAGTAATCCGCGAGCTACGCTATGGTTTAAATCGTTGATGCCTCAGTGGGTACGACAGCGCCTATATCGGCCCAACTAAAATACTGAAGGGAAAATGGATCACTTTTGACAAAAAAGCTCACAGCAAAATTGCAAACCTTAATCTGAGCGAAGTTTTGGTTTAGGACGAAGGCTTGCATTAAGCTATTTTCTTCTATTTTGCTAACAAAACCAGGGTTCTGTAATCTGTGGTTTCTTCGTTAATTCTCTGGAATAAATTTTTTCAGCAAAAACTGATCTAAAGACAGAGCTGCACTTTTTTTCCGCTCTAGATTTTTATCTAAGGTTACCAAAAAACCTTTATGAAAAGCTCTTTCCATCACTTGAAAATCCCAATCAGAAATACTTCCTTGATATTTTACTTCTACGGGCAAAATAAATTTTCTGCTTTTATCAATGACAAGGTAGTCTATTTCATTTCCACTTGAACTCTTCCAAGTAAAAACATTTCTAGGAGATGACAATCCCTCCCAAAGACGTGCTTCGAAACAACTAAGAAGTTTTGTGCCCACAACCCACTCAGCTCGTACAGGTTCTTGAGCAATTTCACCTTGTCTTAACCATGCCGCTAAATAACCCAGTGCTGGGTCTATCCACCCAAATTTCCTGTCTTTTTTAGGCGCTACCCGTCCTCGACCTGTGTCAAAAGAAGAAAAGGTAGCTAATAAAAACGAATCCCCAAGAGCATCCAAATATTTTCTGGCAGTATCCTTGGCTATCGATAGAGGTTTAATAAAACCTTCGTAGCTTACTGAAGTAGTCAAAACAGAGGAAAGCCTACCGACTACCTCTAACGCAATATTTCGATCCAGCTTTCTTCTTGTAAATTCATAAAATAACACATCATCAAAAACCTGATAATCTTCAAAGTCAGTCCAAGTACTCTGTTTTTTTATAAATGACTCCACACGAAATGGAAACCCACCCACTTTCAGATACATCTTCATGAACTCACTCTGTAGAAGTGGTAAATTTTGGCATTGCTTACAGAAAATTTCAAAAGTCATGGGAAGTAAAATTCGGTCTGGATTTTGAGCAACACCTCTTCGACCAGCCATTCTCTCTGCTCCTGCTTTCAAATCATAAGCAGAACTTCCTGTTAAAATCATACATGTTTGTAAAAAAATTCCTGAATCTCTAAGTTTTTTTATTACTCTTTGCCAACCAACCACAGCTGTGACTTCGTCGATCACCAAAAGTTTGGGTTGATATTGAACAATTTTCAGTAAATGTGATTCCATTTGTTCTAAATTTCGAATTGTGTCTAGCGAAGTCCAAACAATAGATTTTGGTTCCCAACCTTTTTTTTCAATTAATTCTGAGATCAAAAGCTTTAGTGAGATCGTTTTTCCAACCCTCCTGGGTCCTCTCAATGTATAGATAGATGCTTCCTGACATTCTTCCGGAGAAAAAACAATTGGACGGTAGCTTAAAGGTGAGTTTTTCACCCTATTTAGGTCAGAGTCCTGCCAAAGCCCCCCCTCATTCCACCAAGAATTTTCAATAGTTAGCTCCATATTCTGATTATAACCACAGATCTAGTCAAAATGCCAGGCATTTTGACTATTAAAGGAGCTATCACACGACATAATGTAACGCATTGCAATACTATGAAAAATACTTAAAAACCCGATCCGCTGAAACAACGTGTATTTCAAAACCATCGATTTTTACTTTCTTGTGTATTCCAGGTGTAAAAACAATTTGAAGAGCTTTTTTACACTGTGTTTGCTTCATAAATTTTACTAAATTTCCAGATACCTGTGTGTCACTCATTTTTACTTCTGCAATCAACCAAGGGATTCTATCTTTTGCAATCAGAACATCTGCTTCATTTTTTTCTTTATCTCGGATGTAATGCAGAGAAAATCTTCCTGCACCGGAGTCATTCCAAAAATGAACTGATTTGTTAAAATGACTGAGCACAAAATTTTCAAATTTTTTAGATTCCTCAATAATCTCAGACCAATCCCAAAAATAAATTTTTCTTTCTTTTCTCAAGCCACGTTGTATTTTTGTACTAAATGGAGAAATACCCCAGATATAATAAAGCCGTTCTAATGTTTTTACCCAGTTTTTTACTGTTTCAAAAGCAACCTCTAAATCATCTTTTAAGGAATTCAGGGATAAAGGCGAAGCAACCCTTGGATTGAGTAACTCAACCAAGTGCTCAACCCGATCTACTTCCTGAATTCGAGTCAAATCTCTAATATCTTCTTTTAAAATTCTATTTTTTCTCGTATTTTGCCATCGGATTAAAAAAGATTCTTCCTGTCGTAAAAATGGCTCAGGAAATCCACCGAATTTATAAAGAGCATTAAAATTTTCACGCTCAGAAAATTTACCATCTAAAAAATTTTTCCAACAATTTTCAGGAAGCCATTTCTGCTCATTATTTATTGGATTTTCAAACTCACCTACACTCAATGGATGCATTCTGTATAAAAAATACCTCCCAAGAAGACTATCTCCCCCTTTTTGATAAAGATCGAGGCGACCACTGCCCGTTACCCATATATTAAAATCATCACGGTACTGATCATAAAATCCCTTTAGCCACCCTTTAAAGCGACTCATTTTATGAATTTCGTCTAAAATAATGCGTGGCAGCGCCCCTTCACGTAACAGGGGCTGGAAAAAGTCATCTCCTTTTCTTATATTTTTTCGATCTTTTAAAATATCCCAATTGAGATAGATCCCGTTATTATCATAAGATTCTAATGATTTTTTTGAAAATGTCGTTTTTCCAACCTGCCTGGGACCAGCCAAAAACAACATTTTTTCCTGAGGATGGTCTTTTAATAAGGCCTTTATAGTCTTTCGATCCATACCTAATTTATATCACCCTTCCTCTGAAAAAGTCATGACTTTTTCAGAGGAAGGGCTAGATTTAAAATGCCACGAAAGTTCATCTCACAGGACTGTATTTAAACGGAAAGTTCACCTGGACGTCCACACCAGCTGGAATGGGGAATTGGATCCGCTTTAACACAGTCAGCACGCAACGTTCTGTGGTCGCATTATTGAGAGTGCTCGAAGCAATTCCGGCCTGAGTCACGCGACCGCTCTGACCGATGACAAAGCTCGTGCCAACTCTCCCTGCTAATTTTGGATTCGCGTTCAGTTCTCTTTCATAACAAAGAACAAACTCATCTCGATGAGCCAGTATGGCTGCGGCAATCGCGTCTTTATCGATAGAACCCATAACGACGAGTTCCTCGGGACCGCCCGTTCTCAAAGCCACGCGCGCCTGACCACCGACAATGCCGCTTCCACTTCCCGCAGCTCCCATGCCTGTGCCCACTCTTCCACCGCCTCGACCCTGGTCACTCAAGCCTCCCAATGATGCGGCATCACCACCTCCGCCTTTTCCGCCACCGGAGAGTGCAAGGCCACCGGTGCCTTCCGTTGCAAATCCTCCAAAGCCTTTGAGTTTGCTTCCGCCTTTTCCTAAGTGCTCCGCACTATTTCCGAGAAGGTCCTGAATTTTACTCGTTGCTCCTTTGAGTAAATCAATATTTCCCTCATCTCTCACCTGGCTATTTCCTGACCCGCGTCCTTGACCGCCCTGAGGAGAGGGTCTACTCGCTCTATCTTGGTGAGTTTTTCCAGGAGCAGCTTTGGGTGAACCACGCTGTCCTTCTGGCCCTTTTGCCCGTGCGCCTTGCCCTTCCTTTGCCTTGTTTTCTGCCTGAGATTTTTTAGGCTGATTGGTCTGTGCGGGTTTTGCTACCGCTTTTTGCGGAGGCTTCTTAGTCACTGCCATTTCTTTTGGAATGGGTTTCGGCTTTGTTACTGGAGTCGGTTTGATATCCACTTTGACCGTTTCACGCGGAGTGGGCTTGGATTTCGGGGTCACTGCTTTTTTGGGAGTTACCGTTTTAGGCTTTTCTTGCGGCTGAGTTTCTTCTGCCTCTACTTTTACTTTTTGAACAAATTTTTCAGGTTGATACAAAATCGTCGCAATTCTTTCCGGAACTTGTTCTGCCTCTAAGTTGGGTGAAACATGAGCCTGCAATAGAGCGATAATCATCACTACAGTGACAAAAAAAGATGAAAACATCACCTTTAGAAAGAAAGGATCTCTCTCCACAATTTTTTGCCATTTGAGTCTGGGAGGTGCTTCTGAAAAACTGAGATAAAAATCA
>JAHFAB010000430.1 GCA_023250795.1 Bacteriovoracaceae bacterium | reverse complement strand
TCGAACTGTTTTCTAAAGAAATGAGCTGAGATTCCTGGTTGTTTTCGTTAAACAAAATCAAACCCGTAGCTCTCTGAATTCGAGCTCTTGCATTGGGAGTCATCACCCTTATTTCACCATTTCCGCCTTCACTTTTCGCATAAATCAAGCCGCGAAACAATGTAACGTGATCTTCTCCGTTCAGATTAAACTGAAAGAAACTCGATTGCCCTACCTGAATTTTATATCCACCCTCATGCACAAAAAATGCCCAACCTTTGCCCACACTCACCCAAGCTCCACAAGGCACTGCCATTTTAGGTGCCACCAGAGCAAGATTTTTTCGACTGCTGTCTAAAATTTCGACTTCACCACCAAATGAAACCAATTTTGCACAATACACTGAAGTCTCAGTCGCTTTATGCTCTGGTGCCAACTCTGCAGCCATGGCATTGTAAAAGCAGAGGATGCTAGTGCATAGGCTAATGCATATTATGGTGAAGCGTCGCGGGAACACGATCAACCTCCTTGTTCACCTGGTTCACCCAGGCTGTTTCCTCGGCATGGGGATGATGATCTACCAAATCGAGTAACCAGTACTGTGCTTTGAGTTGTTTTTTCATCTGATGGGCCACCAGAGCTCTCCATAATCTTGCTTGAGCATAAAATTCTAAAGTTTCTGGTGTTTCTTTGCTCTGCAATATTTTCTCAAAATAACTATCTGCCAATTCCATATGATCCAAACGGTACCAGGCAATCCCAGTTACTAGAAAATCTCTAGGAGTTTTAAAAGCGTCATTCTCTTTGAGATCTGTTAACAGACTAAAAATCACTGCGGCTTTTTCATCTTCTCTGGCCTTAAAATAAGTCACACCTAGAGTATAAAGTTGCGGAGGTAGTAGATGAGTCGGGGGTCGGTATTTGATACTTTCTAAAATTCTACCCATAGGAGTACCCGTCATTTGGATGAGCTTCGATCCCAGCTCTCGAGTATGCATTGAAGCCTGTTTAGCCTGGCAATCAAAACGAAAAGTTTCTAGTTGGAGTCTCAAGTTTGCATTTTCTAATCGTAATTTTTCATTCTGCATTTCAGAATTTTTGAACTGATCGACTTTTGCTTGGACGCTCTCGAACGCCTCTTTATATTCAGAAACTATGTTTGGCATTTTAAAATGTGCGAGACCGCTTTTTAAGCCAACCCAAAGATGTGGGCCTGCAATAAAACCAAATACAGTAAGCGCACCTAGCGCGACCACAGCTGAAAACACCCAGAGTATTTTTTTACGATTCGTTTTAAGTTTCACCGTCTCTAAAGTCCTTCTCAAGTTCTTATCGGCCATGCAAATCGAGGACTTGAATTTACTACGCACCGCATATTGTTGCGGATCTAGTCATTCTATGGGAACATCGCTCTCACTGTTATGGATCGGTACGCAAAGCTTGCAGCTCAAGCACTCAATCAAGTTCTAGAAAAGCCTATCTCTTCCAGCGAGTTAGAGATCCCACCCGATCCGGTGCTTGGGGATTTTGCGTTTCCATGCTTTAAGCTCGCCAAAGAATACCGCAAAGCACCACCACTCGTAGCTCAGAATTTATCGCGAGGCATCAAAGCGCTTGGTGCATTATCTGACACGGTAGAAGTTCATGCTGCAGGTCCCTATGTCAATTTCACCGTCAAACCCACCCCTGTTTTTTCTGAAATTCTAAAAAACATCTTAGAGGGTAAAAATTTAGGCCATTATGGAGAATTGCCTGAGAACTCACGCCCGACTTGGGTTTTAGAATACAGCTCACCCAATATCATGAAAGCGTTTAATATTTATCACCTCCGCCCCACCGCTTTAGGCGCAGCTCTGGCGAGAGTGGGTCGTTTTCGTGGATTTCGAGTTATCACTATCAACCATTTGGGTGATTGGGGCACACAGTTTGGAAAACTCACGGTGGGATTTGAAAAATTCAAAAACGAATTGCCTTCTGAGCCCAAAGTAGAAGATCTGGTAAAAATCTATGTCAAATTTCATCAAGAAGCTGAAAAAGACCCGTCGTTAGAAGATCAAGCCCGAGAAGCTTTTTTGAAGCTTGAAAAAGACGATCCCGAAGTCAAAGCCCTTTGGTTAAACTGTGTATCGATTGCAATGAAGGATTTTAACCGACTCTATCAAAGGCTTGGAATTGCATTTGACCATGTTTGGGGAGAAAGTTTTTACAAAGACAAACTCGCCCCTCTCTTAGAGTCACTCAAAAAAAAGGGGACCTTAGTCGAGAGCGAGGGAGCCTGGGTTGTACCTCTCACGAACGAA
>JAHFAB010000429.1 GCA_023250795.1 Bacteriovoracaceae bacterium | reverse complement strand
CTGTGCATATTCCGTATAAACAGAGTGCAGCATTTGTGCAGTTACGCCTGAGTTCCAAATCCCAGCCACCACTTCTTGCATCCTCTTTGATCGAAGATCAATCATCTCAGGGGCATCATCGCTCATCCCTGATTTCCTCAAGTGATCTTCGATCTCAAGTCCATAGTCATACGCTCTTTTAAAGTTCTCATAAGTTCCATAACCACAAAGCGCTATAAAAACACCTTGCGCATAATGCTCAAAAGGTAAAGATGCATAGAGCAAAGCGACTCCATCAGAAGAGCCCTCAATATGCTCCCAAGTCGCATCTAAAAGACGCCCGAAACGAGTGCCTAAACTACCACCCTTGACAATGTTATCTACAGAACCTCTTAAAAATCCCTCAACGGCTGGAAAAACAACTGACATAATTGCCAAATCCGGTCGAATGATAGCCAGTGGGATCATGAGTAAATGATTTCTTATTTTCGAATCGACAGAGCTCACTATTAAGTCTATATTTTTTCCGCCTTGCTCATACACTCTGACACTTTCGTCTCTTAACGAATCCAAAAACTCACGATCGATCCCAAGGAGTTGCAATTTGATCAAAGACCCTTCGAATTTTATTCTGGCTTTCTGAGCTGCTTCGGCTCCTCTTAACTGTGCAGTAGCCAATAAGTAATCTTTGAGTCCAGATTGAAAATCTTGAGTTGCGGGTATGAGTCTTTGGTCAAACATTTCTTGGGTTATCACTCTGAAAGAATGATCGTGTTCAGGAGGTAAAAACACAGCACCTTTTAGAAAAAGTGAGACATTTCTATATGGATTTTTAAGCTGTTTGACAAAGTTTTCCGAGCTAATTTTTTTTATAGCTTCAATGAGAGGTTCGATTTCTGCAATTTTCCAGGGCAATCCTTCTTTTAAAATACTTGGATTTTCTTCTTCAGCCTGTGCTTTGATGAGCCTCCAGGATTTTCCCGCTCCAGCACTGTGACTAAAAGCCAGTGCTCTGCAATTGAGACCCTCTTCCTGGATACAGCCATATTGCTCCAACGTCTTAAACGCAGTTTCATTTTCTTTCAAACCTTCTCTATAAAAGCTCATTCTATCGTTAATTCCAAACCCATCTGCTAAAATAGCATCTTCTTGCTCAGTAAACGGGAGGTCCCCTCCATAGTGATAAATGAGAGGACTTTCTCTCTTCTTGTAAACCACTAACGCTTTTGTATAGTTTTGATTAAAATAAGCTTTGGCTTGCAAGTCTAAAGCAAAACTTTTAAAATCATCTTGGATTCTACTTTGCCCAACCAGAACCGCTTCCAAGGGAGTCCCTGGGGGAGTCAGTAAACTCAACGCCTTTTTCCAAGCAGTCGTATCAATCTGAGAGTGAAAATAATCTTCGTTTAGTTTAGAAATAGCCACCAAGTAACCCTTTGCGTCAAAACTCTGTTTTTCGCTTTTAGGTGGATCCTCAGCTAGATCTAAACCCAGGTCATCTCTTAAGTGAAAATATTCACTTTTGGAGTGCTTCAAGTTTTCAAATCTGATTTTAAATTCATTTTCTAAACCTACGATAGTTTGCTGGTTCCGCTTGATTTGCTCGTTATCATTAATAGTGTCTAAAAATGCTTTCCACTCAAATGTGGAGTAAATGCTTTGCAATACTTCTTCCGAAAGAGTTTCGTCTTTTTCATTGAGAGCTTTTTCAAGCCTTATTTTTTGTTCTTCAAACCTTTCTGAAACATTCATTTGGCCTCCGTTTGATTTTTCGATAATGACTCGTAAAGCTGAAAAAAGCCTTTCCCGGAAGCTTTGTATTTCTAAAAACAGTTGATGGTCTTTGAAATACAGTTCTTCTACTTTTTCAAATGTTTTTGGTTTTGAAGTTGGCTCTTTTATTTTCGATTCTATTTTCGGATTTAGATTTGTTACTTTGTTTACTGATTCTATGATCTGTTCAAACCAACTCATGCTTGCTTGCTCAATTTGAGGTTTGTTTGTATTGCAAATGGGATCTTCTGGTCTGGGAGGAGGATTTGCCAAGGTTAACGGAGCTGTGATCATTTCAAAAATAACCACCCAGTGTATAAAGACATAGATTTTATGAGTGATTTTATTTATGGACATAAAGCCCTCGAAAATCTTTCTCGGGTGAGTCGCAGTTCCATTTCGTTTTGAAACAATTTCTTATGGACATCTAATTCATCTTTAAGATCTGCCGGCAAAGGTGTTTCTGGCTCTCCTTCAAGAATGACTAAAGCTCCTTCTATTTTTGTGAGACCACGAATACTACTTGTA
>JAHFAB010000428.1 GCA_023250795.1 Bacteriovoracaceae bacterium | reverse complement strand
ACTCACAAACGCATCGGTCACACGATGGGGCAAAGTCACCAAATTACGCGTTCCAATTCTAAAAACCTCAATATGCTCCATCGCTCTTAAGCGCGATAAAATATACTCTAGACGATCGTCTGAGTTCGAAAGCGGATCTCCACCCGAAATAACAACATCTCGCACTTCTTTATGGCTCTCAATATAAGCAAGACTCTCTTCGAGCTGCTTATTTGCCGCTGAGCTCGAAGGGTCGGAAACTTTTCTCTTCCGAGTGCAATGTCGGCAATAAACCGGGCAATTATGAGTGGTGTAAAATAAAACTCGATCCGGGTATCGATGCGTGATCCCTGGAACAGGCATGTCACGCTCTTCGGCCAAAGGATCTTCCATATCTGTGGGAAGAATGTTGAGCTCCCCTTTTTTAGGAACGGACTGCAGCCGAATGGGACAATTTGGATCGTCTTTGTCAATGAGAGATGCGTAATAAGGAGTAATCCCCATATTGAACATCTCGTGGGATTGGGCAAAGGCATCGCGCTCTTCTTGCGTCACGTTGATCACTTTTTCGAGCTGCTCCATTGACTTGATGCGTTTTTGCTGCTGCCAAATCCAGCTATTCCAATCCTTATCTTCTGTGTCCTTCCAAATCTCTGGACGAGGAACGCTTTTGAACCGATCTCTGACTGTGTTTTTTGTTACAATTTCAAATGCCATAGTGAGATAGAGACTGCCAGAATTTTAGGCCCCTGTAAATCCCCTTGAGAGCAAACTCTTCTCAGTGTAATCTTTTGGGACTATGCTCTCACAACTTTTCTTAGGTTTGTCATTAGTCGGTGCAGAATGGGTTCTTTACATCCTACTCCTCCTTTCAATTCTTTCAGTCGCTCTGATGTTTGATCGCGGACTTTTTTACCGAGCCTCTGCGAAAGGAATACAGGAGTTTCGAGAAAAAATTCGCCTCTTAGGGGCCGCTGGAAAGTGGGGAGAGGCTTTGAACTTGGTTGAATCTCGAAAAAAAGATCACTCTCTCGGCAAAGGGTGTTCCAACGACCTAGAAACCGAAATGGCATCTGCACTGTTAAACTTCACCCAAGGAAAAAATGGGAACCACTCCTGTGAAGTTTTAGACGAAGTCGCCTATGACGCTCTCATTAGAAGCAGAGTTTCTTGGGAAAAAAATCTCGTTGTCTTGGCCACCATTGGCAACAACGCTCCTTTTATAGGCCTCTTTGGCACTGTTTTAGGAATTATCAGAGCCTTTCATGACCTCTCACAACAAGTGGGAACGGGTGTACAAACTGTAACCTCTGGAATTGCAGAGGCATTGATTGCCACAGCCATTGGAATTTTGGTCGCCATCCCAGCCGTTGTAGCGTTTAACTTTTTTCAGAGAAAAGTAAAATCTGCGGTGGCTGAAGCAGAGTCACTCAAAAGCTTTCTCATAGGAAGATTGGCTCACTAAATGGCACACAGCTCTTCGAGTGGTGAAGACGAAGTCATCTCAGCGATTAATGTCACTCCACTCGTCGATGTGGTTCTTGTTTTACTGGTTATTTTCTTAATCACAGCTCCAGTCATTTATCAGTCCGCAATCAAAGTGCAGCTTCCCAAGGCTAAATCTGGGGAACAAAGTCAAAAAACTCCCTTTCATTTTACACTCACCAAAGAAGGCCAGCTCAGTTGGGACAAAGAGACGGTCGATTGGGAAGCGCTCGGAAAACGCCTGAGCACAATGGGCCCAGACCTCGCGGAACAAACCGCGATCATTAGTGCAGATCAAGCCACCCAGCATGGAACGGTGATTCGGTTGATGGACGTTTTACGGCAGGCGGGCCTGACAAAGTTTGCTCTCAGTGTGGAGTCGGCGAGGAACAGTAAGTAGTAACCGTTTCATGTAACCGACTTTTCCCCGCATAAAGATCATCATAAAAATGAGAAACTTCACAAGCTTCCTTCGTATGACCCAGTTGAAATTCTGCTTCAGAGAGAAGTAAGAGCGCCACAGAATTTAAATGATGGTTATTGAGTATTTTTTTCAGTGTATTTTTAGCTTCTAAAAAATCGCTATCTTCGAGCTCAAGCCAAGCCTTATATGTGCAGTTTTCCCATCGACTGGGGTTTATTTTACAGGCTAATACAATTCTCTCTCCCTCAGCATCAGGATGACTCAGCGCCCATGCAGCGTACGTTTCTGCTGCTGTAAAGACCCCAATACAAAGCGCCAACAAAGACAATATTACTTTTCTAATAATTGATGTTTCTAGCTCTCTAAAGGGGATCGAGTAATGAAGTAATAATG
>JAHFAB010000060.1:3884-8700 GCA_023250795.1 Bacteriovoracaceae bacterium | reverse complement strand
GACGGAGTAAAATGGGATGAAAAAGTTGGGCAAGCACACTTTTGATGGGCTTAGGCTGTTTAGAAAGGGCGGAGTCTAGATGAACAGGTGTGCTGAATAGGTTGTCCCAGAGTTTTACAAAGCTTTTCCAGAGAAAGGTTTTTTTTGAATCCATTTTTATTAAGAGCTCACCGAGTACTGATCAGTTGCGCAAGTGGGGAAGTTAGCATAAATTTAACCTTTTTGCGGTTAATTTTTGGAGGCGTTCATGATCGATTTTTCATTGTCCGAAGAACAGTTGCAATTACAAGAGCTTGCTCGAAAATTTACAAAAGAAGAGATTATTCCCAAAGCAGCTCATCACGATAAAACTGGAGAATATCCCCATCAAATAGCTAAAAAAGCTTGGGAACTGGGTCTGATGAACACCCATGTTCCGCAAGAGTTTGGCGGTTTGGGGCTTGGTGTTTTAGAGGGGTGTATCATTACTGAAGAGTTCGCTTATGGTTGTACGGGGATTGCAACCGCTATGGAAGCCAACACATTGGCATCAGCACCTGTGATGGTGGCGGGAAATGACGAACAAAAGAAACAGTTTTTAGGGATGCTCACTTCAGAGGCCAAATTTGCAGCTTATTGTGTGACCGAACCCGGGGCAGGTTCCGATGTGAGTGGGATTCGGACTCAGGCGAAAAAAGTGGGATCTGATTATATTTTAAACGGTTCGAAAATGTGGATTACCAATGCGAGCGTTGCAAGCTGGTATTTTGTTCTTGCTTACACAGATCCAACTCAAAAGCACAAGGGCATGAGCGGTTTTGTAGTTCCTGCGGATACACCGGGCATCACCGTGGGGAAAAAAGAGTGGAATATGGGACAAAGAGCGAGCGATACACGAGGAATTACATTTGAAAATGTGAAAGTCCCTGAAAAGTATCGTCTGGGGCGCGAGGGAGATGGGTTTAAGACGGCTATGGGCGCTTTTGACCACACACGCCCTGCCATTTCTGCTGGAGCAGTGGGCTTGTCCAGGCGTGCGATGGATGAGGCCATCTTGTATTCTACAACTCGAAAGGCATTTGGGCAGCCGATTTCTGGATTTCAAGCGGTGAGTTTTATGGTTGCAGATATGGCTAAAGATATCGAAGCCGCCAGACTTCTCGTCTATAAAGCGGCGTGGGTAATTGATCGTGGACAGAGAAATACTAAGTTTGCCGCGATTGCCAAAGCATTTTGCGCAGATGTGGCGATGCGAGTTGCGACGGATGCAGTTCAGGTTTTTGGAGGGTATGGATATTCGGAGGAATACCCCGTCGAAAAACTCATGCGTGATGCAAAGATATACCAGATCTATGAGGGGACGAGTCAGATCCAGAGACTGATTATTGCAAAGGAGATCTACGAGAGGGGGTAAGTGCTGTTTCTGCTTCTTTAAGAACTTCTGCTCCAAATAATCTTTCAATGATGTTGAGAAAATTGAACTGCAGTCTTCTTGGATCTCCAAGAACATGTCCCATTTCATTACAGAAACGAGAGATTAGAATTGCTGGATCAAGTACTGACGCCTGGTGTATGCGGATAATTCCATCCACATCATTTTCGTCTCCTCGGACGGCTTTCATAAGGGCGAGGTCATGTTTTTCAGGTATGTAGATTTTGATATTTTTCAAGCCGGGTATTGTTTGGATTTCCAGTCGTGTTTCATATTCGTAGGGATAGTCAGCCACAGTAACTCGTTCTAGCAATGCATCTATCCCAGTTTCTTTTTTTGCTTTTTCGTATGCATCTCGAAGGGGTGAGATATCACTGAGAGTGTCGATATCTTTTGTTGCACCAAAGGGATTGTGAGCAAGAAGAATTGCCGCCCCTCCAATAATGACCATGAGAACTGGTTTTTTTGTTTCAGAATCTATTTTTGAATCGATTGCCAGGAGTAATCGTGAGAGGTCATTTGCTGTGAAACGATATGTTGTCATATTACATTCCTAAATTTATCAAAATGAGATTGGAACGTACTGAGATCCATATTCATTTGAAACCCCCAGTTTTTTGCAACGAGTGGTGTTTTTGATGTAGCCAAAAGAGTTGCGTATTTTCCTTGATTCTCATTGATGAAGAAAGGGATCATCTTTTGTGGGCGCATTTTTTTGAGCGGTTTTGAGAGATGGCTCAATCGTCGATTTCCAGAAAGTTCAGCTGTCAGGTCGAGAAAAAAACCCAGAGTGATTTCTTCGTGAAAATTTTCAGAGAGGCGGCGAAGTCTCCAAAAATTTAGCTCTTCTTTATGTTTGAAAAAAACAAGAGGCAATACTCTGGCGAGTGTTGGATTACGGTGAGATAGTGAGAGTGCTGCGGCAATGGTTTCTTCTTTTGAGAGTGTAAAGTGAGTTGCAGCTGTTTCGCTGGAAAGTACAAGAGGGGCACCCAAGTCACTAAGATTCGCCAAAACGACCTTTTCATCAGGGAGCATGCATCGCTGATTGTATGATTGATTTATAAAGGATCTAAGTTCAATAATTATTTTTTCACTTTGATATGAGTTTTCGCATCGGAGTAAATCAACAAGATCGAGTAAAGTTTTGAGATCTGGGTCTTTGTTGGCAGCAAAGGGGGCTGATCGATAAAGAGGTTTCAAAACGGAGCTTTTGCCCCATTGCCCACCCATTTGTCCTGGGAAAAAATATTTTAAAGAATGAATGAGTAGTTCTAAAAGAGGTTCAATTCGTAGCGTTCTTTTGTTGCTCTCTAACAAGTGTACACGTCGACAGCGTCGCAGAGATTGCAGGACTTCTGAAGTACTCATGCCAAGACTATCTGCCAGGTCGGAGAGTCTCCAGGGCTCATTGCCAGTTGTCACTAATTTTAGAAGGACAAGGATGTCCTGAGGTTTCAGTGCCATAGCTCATTCTACAATATTATTTTTTGATTTGCAAATCAAAAAATAATATTGTAACTATTTGATACTATAGTGATTTATATATATTAACGTAGCTCTGATACCGTGTCAGACCTATAGCCTCACACTCTGAGGTATTGATATGAATACAGCCCCTTTGCGTGCAGCCGAGCTCTAAAAACTCTGGAAAATAATCAGTTAAAGAATGAGGTTCGAGACCTGAAAGTCCAAACTCGCGAATACCGGGGGTATCAATCCAATAAGAGTTTTCCGGTCCTTCTAAAACCACACCCCCAGTTGTAGTGTGTCGCCCTTTTCCTGTAGTTGCGTTTACTTCTCCAATTGCACCGATCTCTTTTTCTAAAAGTTTTTGTAGTAGAGAAGTTTTTCCGACCCCTGAGTGTCCACAGAAGACGACCGTTTTACCGGTGATTTGTTTCAATAGAGAAGGAATACCAATTCCATTCTTTGCACTGATTTCTAGGATAGGGATTTTAAGCTCAGAGTAAACATCCCAGGGTCTTGTTTCAGGTGTGTGGATTAGATCAGATTTATTAACACAGAGGATAGTAGGGATTTTTTCATGTTGTGCTGCAACTAAGAAACGATCTACGAGTCCGGGAGAAAAGTCGGGTGTCTGGGTTGAGGCTACGATCGCAAGTAAGTCGATGTTCGCAGCCAAAACATGGATTTCATTTTTTCCACGGTCTGGAGCTTGCCTGAAAAGCCGATTTTTTCGTGTGGACAAGGCCTCGATCACTCCAGACTGAGGAGAAACTAGGTTAATGAGAACTCGATCTCCTACTGTGACCGGTGAGCGTTCTTTGAGTTCTTTGGTTTGAAATACGGATCTTCGATACTGGCAAAGGATTTTTTCATTTGTGTCCGTGAGAACTTTGCATTGATTGGGGAAAACTTCGATTACAAGCGCATTCGATTCCTCGAATGGGATTTCTTTTTGTTCTGGTTTAGATTTTTTCTTATTTTTGGAGGTGAGTTTTCGGGCGAGTTTTTCGTTATCCAACCAGTCTTCTGAGTTTCCACGAAATTTAGGACACATTTACATACAGCAATTAACAGAAAACAGGCCTAAAGAGAAACTCTCTTTAGGCCTGTAGGACAGAAGAATATTGAAACTTAATTCTTACAACCCGCCATTTCGGACTGCGTTGACAGCATCTCTGACCTGTAAGTACTGTTGGTACACTTGTGGGTAGTCGTAGTAAGTGTCTGAAAGGTAGCGATCCACTGGGGAGAAGCTAGAAAGGGTACGGAGCAATTGATAGCTGCAGTTGTTTCCTCCACCGCCGTGATCTTCGATGCTATGACTGCTGGGTTCTGAAGATTCTACTTTTTCAGAGTTGGGTTCATTATTAGGATTTCCGTCACGACAAGAGGCGAGCTGTTGTGCTGCGCCAGTAAAACTAGAAACTGACATTTTAACGTTGTATCTGAGACTGGACCAACTCACGATGGAGTTCAGCTCTTGTGCTTCGGTTGCAAGGCGATCTGTTGGATCCCCCCCCTGATGATCAGCCAAGGCTAAGGTTGTTGGTAAAAGAAACGAAACAGCAAATATTTTTGCAAGTATTGGATTGGTTTTCATATCGGTATCCCCTTTTCGGTTAGTATTGAAACGCATAAGCACGTTTGTTTTTAGTAAAAGCAAAGTTCGTGCCAAAGTTTTCGTTTATTTTTTTTGTATTTTAAGAACGGCGCGGCGAGTTATTTCCGTTTCGAAGGCGTTTGTTCGGGATTTTTTGACACCGTTCTTTGGGCACGCGGAGCAAAACGACACTGCGTCAAAACTGTTTTGCCTAAATCTTAATTTCAGGAAGTTATTTGGCATCTCCCGAACGTAGATTTGGATTATCAGTCGAGGGAGCTGTGCTAGAAGAACCACTGCATTTACTGAGGGTGTTTTCCAAATCTTTCTTCACT
>JAHFAB010000060.1:0-3874 GCA_023250795.1 Bacteriovoracaceae bacterium | reverse complement strand
TCTTCACTTCCTCAAGTTGAACTTCTGCGAGTCGGGCTTTGTGAAGGTAATAGCGAATTTCTAAGTCTTTCAAATAAAGCAGTCTTTTAGCAAAAAGCAGCTCATGAGTTTTTTTAAATGTAGCAGAAAGCAGTAGTAGATTATTCTTCTCGTCACTTATTTGAGTCATAGTATTGTCCATGTGGGTTTTTAGTTGTGTTGCATTTAAACCACATTCTGGACAGTTTTCCTTGTCATTGAGGAAGAGCCTAATAGTGAGTTCCGTGGTAGTGGGGTTGTTAAAGTTGTCACTACGGCGTTCGTTTATTATCGGTGTACCGCGCCCACCTGCCTCATTAATAATGACTGTTGGTTTCTTTCAGTAGCTTATTTTTTATTTCAGGTGACGGGCTGTTTGGAGAAGTTGGGTCTTCGGCTAAACCGACTTGAGCAATAAACAAAACAGCAGCCAAACTTGAAAAAGTGATTATATGCATGATGATGGGCCCCCAACCCTTTGAATATTCTGAACGAGTAGTTTTTAAAAAACAAGCATTTTTCCCCCACTCTACCACCCCAATTACCACCGGTGATAAGCGGGGTGTCCAGGTTTTACGGAGACAAAAAGTCCAGTAGATTTTGCACAGAGTTGGTCGCCAGAGAAAAGTTTTGCTTCGACAGTGGCTCGATCGTCTTTGAGTTCTGTGATTTTTGCAATCAGTCGGAGAGGTTTTTCACTAGGAGTGGGTCTCAAGAGTTTCACGGTGTACTCAGCTGTCACTGTGCAAGGAGGTTGTTCAAGTCCTTGTTTGTTCATGAGGCTCCAAGCTGCTGTCCAGTTGGAGTGACAATCTAGCAGTGCTCCGATGATCCCTCCGTTGAGCATCCCTGGAAAGGCCTCGTGGTGAGATTCCGGTTTCCAGTCGGCAATAACTTCCTCACCTTGAGGAATACTTCGGATGCGGAGTCCTTTGGGATTGGCAGGACCACAGCCAAAACAAATACTTTCAGGGGCATAGCGTTCTTGGAGGCCTTGTTTGCTTTCCATATATAATGAGGACGATAATTCATTTTTTGACGCTTTGTAAAGGGAGATCAAGTAGCCGACGTTTTACACTGTATTTCATGTAAAACGTCGGCTACTTTGAGGTGACTATGAAATACAGTCCGAACACGGTTGAGCCGAAATGGCAAAAAATATGGGAAGAGAAACAGGTTTTTAAGGCGGATAACGAATCTAAGAAACCAAAATATTATGTTCTCGATATGTTTCCCTACCCCAGTGGATCTGGATTACTCGTGGGACATCCTGATGGATACACGGCTTCTGATATTGTGGCTAGATATAAGCGCGCGTGTGGATATAACGTACTTCACCCAATGGGTTGGGATGCTTTTGGATTGCCCGCAGAGCAACACGCTCTCAAGACGGGCGTTCATCCTGCAAAAACAACTGGGGAAGCGATCGAAAACTTTCGAAGACAGCTTAAGATGTTGGGATTTAGTTATGATTGGAGTCGTGAGATAGCGACTTGTGAACCGGATTATTATAAATGGACCCAGTACTTATTTTTGAAACTCTATGATCGCGGGTTGGCTTATCGGACAGAAATCGCCGTCAATTGGTGTCCTGAACTCAAAACTGTTTTAGCGAATGAAGAAGTAGTGGATGGAAAGTCGGAGCGCGGGGGGCACCCCGTTTTTCGAGTTCCAATGAAACAATGGATGCTCAAAATTACATCCTATGCTGAACGATTGCTCAAAGACCTCGATAAGCTCGATTGGCCAGAAAGCACAAAAGAGCTTCAGAGAAATTGGATTGGAAAGAGTGAGGGGCTTTCGATTCAGTTTGGGTTGGAGTCTTCGCAGGAGAGTGTGGAAGTTTTTACGACTCGGCCGGACACTCTTTTTGGAGCGACTTATTTGGTTTTGGCCCCTGAACATTCTTTAGTGAGTAAAATTACTTTAGAAAGTCATCGGCAAGATGTCAAAGTTTACCAAGATCAAGCCTCCAGAAAATCTGAACTGACGAGGCAAGGTATTTTGCAAGACAAGACTGGAGTTTTTACTGGCGTCTATGCCATTAATCCAGCCACTCAGAAGAAAATCCCGGTTTGGATTTCGGATTATGTACTCATGGGTTATGGCACGGGCGCGATTATGGCAGTCCCTGCGCATGACCAGAGAGATTTCGAATTTGCTCAAAAATTTTCTCTCCCCATTCATACAGTCACTCAGGCAGAGGGAGTGAAGCTTACTTCTGAAGAAGCTGCCTATGAAGGCGAAGGGATTTGCATCGATTCAGGTTTTATTACTGGGATGAAGACTACACAGGGCAAAGAAGCTGTGATTGCGTGGGCCGAAAAAGAGGGGCTTGGAAAGAGAAAAGTGCAATACAAACTTCGAGATTGGCTTTTTTCTAGACAGCGTTATTGGGGTGAGCCTTTTCCGATCTTACACTATGACGATGGAACTCAGAGAGGACTCTCTAAAGATGAGCTCCCAGTGCTTTTGCCTAAAGTAAAAAGTTATGAACCCAGTGGAAATGGAGAGAGCCCACTTGCAGTGATCAAAGATTGGGTGGAAGTGCAAGAGGGTATGAAAACTGCGAGGAGAGAGACTGATACGATGCCAGGAAGTGCGGGTTCGTCTTGGTATTTTTTGAGATATTGTGATCCGAAAAATAAAGACGAACCGTTTAGTCGCGAAGCTGAAAAACTTTGGATGCCTGTGGATTTGTATGTGGGTGGCCCTGAACACGCAGTCGGACATTTGCTCTATTCCAGATTTTGGACCAAAGTTCTTTTTGATGCGGGGATGTTGAGTTGTGACGAACCGTTTAAAAAACTTTTTCACCAAGGAATGATCTTAGGGGAAGACGGCGAGAAAATGTCCAAGTCTCGAGGAAATGTCATTAACCCAGATGATGTTGTCGCAAAATATGGTGCAGATACTTTGCGAATTTATGAAATGTTCATGGGCCCACTCGAACGAGATAAACCATGGTCAACAACGGCAATAGAAGGAACCTTTCGCTTTCTCAATCGAGTTTGGAGAGTTTTTGTAGAGGAAGGCCAGGAAGGCTCGTCCACTGTAAAACTTCGTATTGCAGACACTCCCCCATCTCCAGAAGATTTGAAAATCACTCATCAGACGATCAAAAAAGTGACAGAAGATATAGAAGCTTTGCGACTCAATACAGCCATTAGCCAAATGATGGTGTTTACTAATCATATGACGCAGTTAAAAACCTGTCCTTTGCAATGCTTGCGGCCCTTTGTTCAGATTCTTCATCCGTTTGCACCCCATGTTGCCGAAGAACTTTGGAGCTTATTGGGTGAAAAAACTGAGTTGAGTTTTGCACCTTGGCCGAAATATGATCCTCAGATTGCCAAAGAAGAATCGGTGACTTTGGCAGTACAAGTGATGGGGAAAACGCGAGGTACATTAGAGATTACGAGAGGTCTTGATCAAGCTGCGATAGAAAAACAAGCAAAAGAGATCATTTCTGTTGCAAATCAGCTTCAGGGAAAGCAGATCAAGAAAGTCATTTTTGTAAAAGATAAGATACTCAATTTTGTTGTGGGCTAAAAGGCGTAGGTTATCACCTGTGTTCTTGCTGACACATATCCAAGAATTAGACAGTTGTCTGACAAAAAGTGATATTTAATTTTTTTATTATTTATAACTTATTGAAATTATTTAAATCCAGTTTGGCACCGTTTTTGCTTAATACTCAGTAATTGCTTGTAAAAAAAATTATAAGAAATGTAACAAAAGAGGAGAAAATAGGTTATGAGAAAATTAAATAAAAAGGTTCTAGGCGTTTTAATTTTAGGCCAAATGAGTGTGAGTGCCTATGCGGGTATTGTGGAAGATAGGATTAATGAAATAC
>JAHFAB010000427.1 GCA_023250795.1 Bacteriovoracaceae bacterium | reverse complement strand
GAAGTATACTAGAAGCACTAGCTGATATGGCCCCACATCAAAAAGACCCCATTTTACTGACCGAACATGTGCGCGCTTCATTAGGTAGACTCATTACTAAAAAATTAGTAAACACTCAGGGTGAGATCCCTCTGATTACACTGGATAGAACTATTGAGGAGACGATTGCGACTGGTATTATTCAAACCGATCAGGGACAACAGCTTTCGATCGATCCAGAATTTGTTAGAAATTTTATTTCAGAGCTGAACAGAGAAGCGTCTGAGCTTTCTCAGCAGACTAACCAAACTGTTATTTTGTGTTCGCCTCTGATTCGTGCCCATTTGAAAAATATGATCGATCGTTTTATTCCAAATGTCATCGTTCTTTCTCATAACGAAATTACTCCGAACGTCAATATCAAGGCGGTCGCAACAGTGAGGTTAGCTTATGCAAGTTAAGAAATTTGAGGCTCCCACCATACAAGATGCGTTGGACACCATCAAAAGGGAGCTCGGTCCTGAAGCGATTATTTTACAAACAAAAAAAAATAAGCGTGGTTTCGGGTTATTATCTAAATCATCGATTGAGATTACAGCAGCCGTTTCTGCTCGGTCTATAGAAAAGAAAAAAGTTCTTGAAACAAGGTTAAAAGACGAGACAAAAGAAACAGTTCATAAAATGCCAGCTGAAAGACAGGCAAATCTTTATAATAAGTACATGGATCAGCATTTGGAAAGAATTGCAAAAAAAACAAAAGACGATGTACAAGTGAGTACAAAACCTGAGAGTAAGATGACTCAAACGAGGTATATTGATATTCTAGATGCCGACGGAGATCGATCTAAAGCTCAGCCGAATCCTAGTCAAGATGCCTTTGCTTTAAGAGAAGAGGTTCATTCTCTCAAAAAAATGATCGAGGAAATCAAAAACCGTTGGGATGAGAATGAGCCTGGTTCTGGTGCACAAGCACATTTAGCTGCAAATCAGTCTCTCAATACGCCTGCGCTTCAGGATGGGTTTGATCAACTCTTAGTCAATGGAGTGGATAGACGGTTGGCTTTACAGCTCGTGAAACGTGTAGCATTCGAACTCGGTGATGAACACTCAAAAAATCCAGAAAAAGTTTTAGATCAAATTGCCAATGAAATCTTACAGACTACCGAGGTAATTTCACTTTTAGATGGATTGTCCCCGCATTCGGTCATTGCATTAGTGGGAACGACTGGAGTAGGAAAGACAGCTTCGATTGCTAAAATTGCTGGACAAGCAATTTTTAAGAAAAAGCTGAAAACTGGACTCATACATTTTAACTTAGAGGGAGAAGCTTCTTTTGATCAATTAGCTATTTTTGCAAAAATTCTCAATGCTCCTTTCCGTGTGGCTTCTTCGGTGGAGGATCTAAAGTCTTGTGTAATGGAGTTCCAGGGTCTTGATCTTGTACTCATCGACACTAATGGATTTTCTCAAAGGGATGAGAGTGAGTTACAAAAAATGGAAAACGCTCTGAACTCATTAGCTCAAGTAAAAGCAGCTCTTGTATTGCCAGTGTCGATGCGTGATGGAGAAATGTTAGATATAGTAAAAAGATTTTCTGTTTTCAAACCACAAGGGTTAGTTTTTACAAAATTAGACGAGGCGACCGTTTTCGGTGCAGTCTATAACCTGAACCAAAAGACAAAAATTCCTTTGCTTTATTTTAGTACTGGGCAAAGAATTCCTGATGATTTAGAGGAAGCAACGCGTGAGAGAGTGGTTTCGTTGGTGATGGACCTTTAAACAAAGTCTGTTACAATTTTAGGAAGAGGGTGGGGCATGAGTTTGAATCAAGGTCTTCAGAAGTACCGTGTGCTAGAAAAGGCTAATCAGGCAAAAAATAAGCCGACATCTAAAACAGTGCACAAAAAAAATTTTCCAACTAAACAGCAAGCAACGGTAAAAATAGAAATTCAAAACGCGGTCGATGAGGTTATTAGAGCGGATGAGGCAAAACGCGAAGAAGAAGCACTCCAATTGGAAATTGCAGAAGAGTTGGTTCGAGATGAAGCTCAAACTAAAACTTTGGTCAAAGAGGACGTAACTCCAGTCAATAGCTCAAGAGACCAGCTCATTTTAGAGTATTCACCTTTGATTAAGTATATTGCACAAAAAATTGCGGCAAGACTACCTGCAAATATTGAGTTAGATGATCTGATGTCTTCTGGTGTGATTGGTCTGATGGATGCAATTGAGAAGTACGATGCTAATCGTGACAATAAGTTTAAAACATATGCAGAATTCAGAATTCGTGGAGCTATTTTAGATGAGCTG
>JAHFAB010000426.1 GCA_023250795.1 Bacteriovoracaceae bacterium | reverse complement strand
CCCACGTTTCGATTTTGATAAATTTAGACCTACCGAACCATTTTTGACCACACAGATGAAATCGGTGGGAGAAGTCATGGCGATTGGGAGAACATTCGAAGAGTCTTTAGGAAAAGCCTTAGCGGGACTCGAGGTGGATGTGCCCTGGCTTGCTCCGCTAGAAAAGCATAAAAATCTCCCTGTAACGTTGCTGGCAAAATGGGATCTGATAGAAAGACCATCACCCTTCCGAATTTGGGCTATCGCGGATGCATTGCGGAAAAATGTCAGCTCTTTAGAGATTCATAATAAATCAGGGATAGATCCATGGTTTATAGATCGCATTACTCATCACTTATCGTATGAAAAAAAGATCAAAGAAACTCCATGGCCATTTTCTCATGAGTTTTTAAGAGAAATCAAATCCAAGGGTTGGTCCGATCGTGCGATTGCAGCTGTTATTTCTACCAAAGAAGAGAAAGTGCGACAAGATCGCCAAGCTTTAGGAGTTCACGGAGTTTTTCATTCTGTAGATACATGTGCTGCAGAGTTCGAGGCGAAGACTCCCTATCTTTATAGTTCTTACGTTGGCACTGATGAATCCAAGGTGAGCTCCAAAACCAAGGTCATGATTTTAGGTGGAGGCCCTAATCGCATTGGTCAGGGAATCGAATTTGACTATTGCTGCGTCCATGCTGCAATGTCACTTCGCTCTTCTTCACTCGAGTCGATCATGGTGAACTCTAACCCAGAAACCGTCAGTACAGACTTTGATATCTCAGATAAACTGTACTTTGAACCTGTAACCGCTGAACATGTATTAAACATTGCTCGTATAGAAAAACCACTGGGTGTGATTGTTCAGTTTGGAGGGCAAACTCCTCTAAAAATTGCAAAAGAGATAGAAAAGGGTGGGCTTAGAATTCTTGGCACTTCGACAGCCAGTATTGATCTTGCTGAAAACAGAGAAAAATGTGAAGAATTAGTGCGAGAACTCCTGCATCTAGGATTAGAACAACCCGAAGCGACGATTGCTAGAACCCGAACTGAAGCGGTTGAGCGTGCAAACAAATTGGGTTACCCAATCTTGGTTCGCCCTTCTTATGTTCTGGGTGGAAAAGCAATGAGAATTGTTCACAGTGAGTCCATGCTCAAAGAATGGATTGATGAGGCTCTCCACGTAAGTGATGATCAGCCCGTGTTGATGGACCGTTTCTTAGATCGAGCGACAGAAGTCGATGTGGACGCGCTCAGTGATGGTAAGGAAACTTTTATTGCAGGCCTCATGGAACACATCGAAGAGGCTGGTATTCACTCAGGAGACAGTGCTTGCAGTTTGCCTGTTTTTACTCTGCAAAAACCTGTTTGTGATCGAATCAGGTCCTACACGAGAGAACTTGCAAAAAAACTAAAAGTCATTGGGCTCATGAATGCTCAGTTTGCTATTCAGGGAGATAAAATTTACCTATTAGAAGTCAACCCTAGGGCTTCCCGAACCATTCCATTTGTCAGCAAATCTGTTGGGAAGCCCCTTGCTAAACTGGCTGTCCAAGTGATGCTAGGAAAATCGTTGCATGATTTGGGTATACGAGAAGATTTTGATCTCAATCTCAAAACGTATAACGTCAAAGCCCCCATTTTTCCTTTTCATAAATTTCCAGGCGTCGATGTCCTCTTAGGCCCTGAGATGAAGTCGACTGGTGAGGTGATGGGTAGAGGAAAAACTTTTGCAGGTGCTTATGCCAAAGCGATGAGAGCGGCCGGGATGTCCCTTCCTCAGAGTGGGAACGCTTTTCTTTCCATTCGTGATGAAGACAAAGCAGAGATCTTACCGATTGCAAAGGGCTTGATAGAATTAGGTTTTGAACTTTGGGCTACTGAAGGAACGTCTAAGTTTTTTAATAGCTCAAATATAAAAAATAATTCTATTCATAAAGTTCGAGAGGGTTCACCTCACTGTGTGGATGCCATTCAGGCTGGGAAGTTTGGGCTTGTCATCAATACAACCTCTAACGAAATGGCGATCAAAGATAGTTTTTCAATTAGGAGAGCAGCTTTAGAACGAAAGATCCCTTACAGCACTGTAGTCTCATCTGCGAAGGCGATGATCGAGGCCATTCGTGAAGAGAGAAAAGGTCCACTTGAGGTTTTACCTTTATGAGTTATGAGAGAAGTGGAAACTGTTGGAACTGTGGAAATGCTCTGACTCATTTGGATTACGGGAGAGCGGATACTTGTCTGAAATGTGGGAGAGACACAAGAGCTTGTAAGGGGTGCGAGTTTTATGACCGGGATTACAATAATCAATGTCGAGAGTCTCAGGCTGATCGA
>JAHFAB010000059.1 GCA_023250795.1 Bacteriovoracaceae bacterium | reverse complement strand
GATGTCAATGTACACCCCACAAAAACAGAAATTCGGTTCCTCAGTTCTTCTAAAGTTTTTCATGCCATAGAAAGTTTGGCTTCTGAAATGATCTCTAAAAAAGGCGTGCCATCTATTGTAGCGCCTACTTACGGCACTTCTTACACTGCGGCTGAGCCCACACATGTCCAACACCAATGGCATCTCACGCCGGCTTACACATCTCAAATCCCAAACGAGTCCCAAGACAAATCCCAAGAAAATGCCCCACCAAAAACCCATCCCTTTAGTGAGGGGAAGTATATGGGGATTTTATTTAACACTTATTTACTCTATCAATTTGGCAACGAACTGGGAATGATTGACCAACACGCGGCCCACGAACGCATTCGATATGAAAAACTAAAAAAATCATTTTTGGAAAACTCTCCCAGATCGTGCCAATCCCTTTTGATCCCAGAGGCCATTCGGATCGACTCTGATTCTCTGCCGGTACTAAAGCCTAGACTGTCTTGGCTAGAAAAGTTGGGTTTCGAAGTGGAATTTTTTGGGGAAGAGTCACTTTTATTTAGGGCCATACCCCATGCATGGGGAACGGACTCGATCAAAACGCGACTAAAAAATCTAGTCGAAAAATTGCTGGAAGCTCCGGAGCAGAAATCAAAAGAAAATATGCAGAAAGAAAATATGATCGACGAAAGCCTCTTCGAATCCCTCGCGAGCGAAGCCTGTCATTCTGCCATTCGCGCTGGAGATCCCCTCCACCCCATCGAAGCTTTCACTCTGGTCGAAGATCTTTTTAGATGCCAACATCCCTGGAACTGCCCACACGGGAGACCTACGACGGTTCGCATTCCGGAGGGAAAATTAGAGGAGTGGTTCCACAGAAAAGTATAAAGGTAGGTGTAATCCATGAAAACCCTCATCCTCACAGGCCCCAGCGCCTCCGGAAAATCAGCCCTTGCCTTTGAACTTGCAAAAAATAGAGGGAGAACACACATCATTAATGCCGATAGCCTTCAAGTTTATCGAGATTTTAACATTGGAACTGCCAAACCAACACAAGAAGAACTGGATCAAATTCCACATCACTTGATCAGTATTACAGATCCCACTGAAATTTTTACAGCTGGAGATTTTGTCAGAGAGGCCATGGGGGCTTTAGAAAAGATTCACGCTAAAAACGATAGAGCGATCATTGTTGGAGGAACTGGTTTTTATCTTAAAGCTTTGCTCTTTGGAATTTGGACCGAACAGAAAATAGATCCAGTTTTGAGATCAGAATTAGAAAAAAAAACAAACTACGAGCTTTTTGAACAACTCATGTCGTCTGATCCCACGTCAGCAAAACGAATGGGTCCCAATGACCGTTATCGTCTCATTCGCTCTTTAGAGTTGATCACCTTAACTGGAAAAACTCCGACTGAGTTTCAAGAAGCAGAGCCCAAAGAACCCAATCCTGAGTTTGATCTTTGGGTGCTGGATCGTCCCAAAGCGGATCTTGAATCTCGGATTTCCACCCGAATAAAATCCATGCTCGAAAAAGGCCTGATTGAGGAAGTCGTTGCACTCCGTGTAAAATATCCCGACTCTCGAGCTTTAGATTCGGTGGGTTATCGAGAGGTGTGTGCTTATTTAACGGGTAAAAAACCTCAAGGAAGAGTAGTCGCCGAAGGAATCAAAGGACTCCAAAGCGAAATCGAACTCGCCACAAGACAATTAGTCAAGCAGCAAAGAACGTGGATTCGAGGGGCGTGGCTCAAGAGTCGGAAAATTTCTGCCCGATCCTTCGAATTAGACCGGGATCTTGAAAAGGTCAAAGCAGAATTTAATAAAATTTATGGTGAAAAGCCAACCGAGACCCAGTAAGATCCGGGGAAACATGAGTGCAAATACGATACATCGCCTGATCATTGTCTCAGATGGAACTGGGGAAACTGCGGCTCAAATGGCCAAAGCAGCCATGGTGCAGTTTAGTGAAGAAGATGTTTATTTTACGCGTTATAAGAATGTGAGAAATGAAATTCAAATTGAAGCCATTTGTGATGACGCTGCAATCAATAAAGATCTTTTGATCTACACTATTGTTTCGCCTCAGCTCCGCGCCTTTCTTGTGAGTCAGGCCAGGCTCAAAGGAATACCTTGCATTGATCTTTTAGGACCTTTACTGGTGGGTCTAGCAAAATATTTTGGACACGAACCAAAATCCATCGCCGGACTTCTCCATGATGTAAACGAAGCTTACTTTCACCGGATTGAAGCGATGGAATACACGATTGCCCATGATGACGGACGAGATCTCACTGGTTTAGAAAAAGCTGACCTGGTGATCTTAGGTATTTCTCGGACCTCTAAAACTCCATTGTCCATGTACCTCTCCCATCAGGGATGGCGGGTTGCTAATATTCCTCTCATCAAAGGGTTCGAAGTTCCAAAGGAAGTCTTTTCTTTGGATCAAAAAAGAGTGATCTGTTTGACAATCGACGCGCAGGATCTCGCAACCATTCGACGCGCTCGCCTGGAGCGCCTGGGCCAAGACAAGGGCGGAGACTACGCTGATCCGGAAAGTGTAAACGAAGAAATCGAATATGCCACGGAACTTTTTAAGAAAAACAGGCGCTGGCCTGTTTTTGACGTGACTGGAAAAGCGCTTGAGGAAACTGCTTCTGAAATTATTAAGCTCATGGTTTCAAGGCGACTCTCACCCCCTCACACTTTGGAAAATATGCCTCATGTAAATAAGGAGAACAACAATGGCTAGAGGAAATCAGGTTTGGTACAATGGTAAAATCTGCCCGGTAGAAAATGCAAAAATCAGCTTATTCACACACGGCCTGCATTACGGCGTGGGCGCATTCGAAGGAATTCGCGCTTATAAACAGAAAAAAGGAGGCGGTGCAGTTTTTAGACTGCGTGAACACATGAGCCGACTCTTTGAGAGTTGTAAAATTTTAGATCTGAAAATTCCTTATTCCTTAGATGATCTGGTTTCGGCGTCTTTAGAGACATGCAAAGCCAATCATTTTGAGGAGTGCTATATTCGTCCCATTGTTTTTACAGCCGACGGCCCTCTCGGGGTTCATCCAGGAAAAAATCCTCCTGTCGATATCGCCATTTTAAATTGGGAATGGGGCAGCTACCTCGGAGAAAAAGAAGCGCAAGAAGGCACTCGTCTAAAAATTTCTAGTTTTATCCGCCCACATGTCAACGCTTCTATGACAAAAGGAAAAATCACAGGTCAATACGTCAATGGAGTTTTAGCCAAAAGAGAGGCCATTAGCCTAGGTTTTGACGAGGCACTCTTGCTCGATGCCGAAGGCTACCTGACTGAAGGCAGTGGAGAAAATCTTTTCATGGTCAAAGATGGAGTGATCAAAACCACTTCGCTCACCTCCATCCTAAACGGAATCACTCGCCAGACCGTGATGGAACATTTGGGCAAGCAAGGGCATCGTGTTGTGGAAACTCGCTTTACCCGCGATGAACTCTGGTGTGCGGACGAAGTTTTTCTCACTGGGACGGCCGCTGAAATCACACCTGTTAGGGAAATTGACCTCAAGCCCATTGGACTTGGAAAACCAGGACCCATTTCACTTCGCCTGAAGAACGAATATCAGTCCATTGTCCGAGGGGAACTGAACTTGGATTACATGCGGGAGTGGCTGACTGCGATTCGATAGCTAGCAATCCCACGCTAATGCTGTCGTTACCCAGATCCCCTCCCCATCCTCTGCTCCATAAACGGAGTTCCAAACCACTGCTTCGCTCTATAAAGATTATGCTGAGTACAGAGTAGCTGCATATTATGTTCTGAACTGTCGTAACTCACAGCGTACTGGATCATATGATCCAGCTGAAGCCTTCTCGTCTCGCTACACCGATGCCCTGTTTTATTATCCACGTGTTCACAATGGCTTTGTGCCCGAGTCCAAATCACTTGTTCTGTTTTTGCAGAACAATGATGGCTGGGGGTTGGAGGTGGAATTTCGACAGTACTTTCAACTGTGCTTTCAACTTCACATGGCTGAAGTTGGCTTTCTCCTTTGCGTTGGATTTTATCTTTGCTCTCTTCTGACTCCCGCTGCTGATCTTTTCCGTGGACCTTCAACTTTACCTGCCTCTCCGCTTTTCTCTTAGCTTTTCTCACAGGATCAATCCTCTCCAACATAAAATCAGACATCATATGAAAGAGTTCCTGGTAGCTTGGGCTTGGATTCTGATGCGCTGTCAGATCTTTTATCTCCTTAAATTTTTTCATCAACTCTGGATCAGCGTTGAAAAAAATACCGATCAAATCATCAGATAATTTTTTCTCAGACTCAGGTTTTGCAGACGAACGCAACTCAGGAAAGTGGTCATGGAGGATCGCTTCGGTCTGTTTTTTTGATTTACCTTTTACCGCTTCGAGCAATTCTCTCTTGTCTTTTAGTTCAACTTTTATTTTGGTCTTCTTCTTTTTAGCCTTGCACGCACTTTGAACCATACTCAACGTAGTCATACTCAATTCGCCAGTTTCTATGGCCTGCTTGATTTCAGGCATTTCTTCCACAATTTGCATTGTATTGATACGATAATAAGCAGCTCCTTCCGAATACTTCAGTTCCTCTACACAAAACGTAAAAAGAGAGACGTACCCCATCTCAATATGAAGACTCCTGCACTGAACCTCCCTCAAGAAAGCAATGACTCTCAGACTCAATGTTCGCTCTTGGAAAACAAGGATGTGCAACTCTGAAATAAGAGCTTCGTTTGTGTAGTGTTTGAGTGAGATATTTAGCATAAAAAAATTCCTTTCTTAAGATGGTTATTTGTTTGAGAACTGAGTACAATAATTAACTCATAAAATAAAGAAAAATATCTATAAAAATGCTATTTTTTTTAAAAATAAAATAAAATAAAATAAATTTTTATATACACTATACATTCCCATTGACATAGCGCTAAAAAACAATCACAAGTAAAAAATGCCAAGTGCATTACCCCAGCTCCCTTACCTCCTGCTCGCATTTTCAACCTTTCTTCTTTGGTTGCAGCCTAAAAACAACACCCTAAAAACAATACGAAAGATACCTCACTGTTTTTTTGCCTTAACTATCTGCTCTGCTCTTTTCACTTCTCGAATTGATCTAGTTGGATTTACTTTTCTCATCATGCTAGCCGGCGCACTCTACGGCGTTCAATTGACCTCTCGAATGCGGCTACTTCTAAAAATACTGGCACATGCTTTTCTTATTTTCTTAACGCTCGGACTCTCCTTTCACCGGTTTCCTGGTTTTTTTAATTTAAAAATAATCGACTCCATAAAATTCTCAAGTGACTCACTCCCCTACACAATGTATCTTAATTTTGATAAGCCCCTCTTTGGTTTTTTATATATTTTATTTTTTTTACAGAGAATAAAAACCAGACATGAATGGAAATCCGTCATTAGAACTTCACTGTTTTGTTTTGCTCCCTGTGCAGTTCTTCTCATGGGAACGGCCTTTGCATTGCATTACGGCCGCTTTGACCCAAAATTTCCATCAGAAACTTGGATCTGGATGATTTCAAATATTTTCTTTACATGCGTATCAGAGGAGGCATTTTTTAGAGGCTATATCCAGCATGGCCTTACGAATTATTTTTACAAGAAAAGCCATCAACACTGGATACCCTTAGTTTTAACCTCATTTCTATTTGGTCTCAGTCATTATAAAGCAGGTTCGAGCTTTGTTCTGCTTGCATCCATAGCCGGTATTTTTTATGGCTACGCCTACCAACAAACTAAGAAAATAGAGGCCTCTATTTTAACTCATATGGCTGTCAACTCGACCCATTTCTTTTTCTTTAGCTATTTAGGGCTGATAAAAAATTAAACTAGCCATAACTCTTCTTTTTTTTTTGATTTATGGCTAGTTTAATGTCAGTCTCTTATTTATGGTGAAGTCCGGTTTTATAGGTCGTCGCAGCATTCTGATGGAGTTGGAATCCCGCTTCCATGACAATAAAGCAGATCTCGTGGTTCTTTATGGCCGTAGGCGGGTGGGAAAGAGTCGTCTGATCCATGAGTTTATCAAAGATAAAAGAAACACCTTCTTTTTCACGGGTGTTGAGACCTCTCAAGTAGAGGCAGACAACTCCCAGAATCATCGACAAATTCAAATTGCCCATTTTTTGGCAACACTTGCAGAAATATCTGGCAATAAAGCATTAAACAGACAGGGAGATCCATCCTGGGAGGAGGTTTTCTCTCACCTCGATAAGAGTCTGCCCTCAAACGATCTTCCCTGTTGTCTTATTTTTGACGAATTCCCGTGGATGGCAGGTCAACGATTAGAACTCGTTCGAACCTTATTCAAATTTTGGGAACTCAAATGGTCTCAGCGAAAAAATCTCCTGCTGTTTGTTTGCGGCTCCTCTGTGGGATTTTTAGAGAGACATTTTGTCCATTCGACCCAATTTTATGGTCGTTCAAGTCTGACTATTCATTTGTCACCACTGACTTTTTTTGAAGCTAAACATTTTTTCGGGTCCTCCAGGTCAGCGGAAGAAGCCTTGGAATTCTACATGACCTTTGGAGGTATCCCAAAGTATCTGGAACAAATTACCAAAAGCGATTCGGTACGCAAAACGATCAATCGTCTTTGTTTTACACCCAACAGCTTGTTTAGTGAGGAGGTGCCACACCTTCTCAAATCTTCTTTTATGCGTGAATCGGACAAATATCAAAAAATAATCCAGTCTCTGACACGGCATGACTCCCTGAGCTACGAAGAGCTTGCAAAAAAAACAAAAAGTGCCAAGGGAAGCAGTTTAAAGCATCTAATCCAGAATCTTGAGTATTCTGACATGATTGATCGGTTTACGCCGATGGATCGTTTTGGCAAAACAAATCTCTTTAGGTTTAGGTTGAGTGATGAGTTCATGCGATTTTATTACATCTTCATGGATCCGAATACACAATTGATTCGTGAGAATAAAAATCAGAAAGATATTTATGATATTATTATTTCGCAAAAACTCTATTACTCCTGGAAGGGAAAGGCGTTTGAAAGAATCATCCAGAAACATGCCCTTGAAATTGCTGAACGCATTGGTTTTGGTCTAGTTGTCAAGAGCTTTGGGTCCTATTTTTTACGTGCAGAAAAAAGCCCACAGATCGACTTGGTTTATTTAAGAACTGATAAAACTCTCACTATTTGTGAAATCAAATACTCGGAGAATCCCATTCAGTTAACTCAGTCTCTTAGGGATCAAATAAGTCAGCAGAGGGGGTTTTTGACAAATCAATTTCCGGGAAAACGCATTGAACACTATTTGATTACCAATGCCAGAGTGACGGAGGCGGTGACCCAGTCCGATCTATTTCAGCGTGTTATCAATTTTTTTGATTTGACTTAATTTTTGCTTGGAAGCCAGTATAGGGTAGTAAATACATGAATTTAGCTTTAGGCATAAAATCACAGTCTATTGTATTTTATGCTTCTTAATCTACATTATTAATGTTAATATAGATTCAGGTGATTAATGGCAATGAACAATCTACACACAGAAACCCAGAAAATAGAAAGAATTCTTAATCCCCCAAGTAAGTCATTTTTTCTATTTGGTCCAAGGGGTACTGGCAAATCCACGCTTTTAAAATCCAAGTTCCCCCGAGCTTTATACCTGGACTTACTGAACTCACAAAATTTTTTAAAGTTCAGCGCTGACCCATCTCAAATCAGAGATCATGTCGCTTCACTACCTAGAGGATCATGGGTAATATTAGACGAAATCCAAAGAGTCCCAGCACTTTTAAATGAAGTTCACTCACTCTACGAAGAAAAGAAAATACACTTTGCATTGAGTGGATCAAGCGCAAGGAAACTAAAAAGAGGAGGAGAAAATCTTCTTGCAGGCAGAGCTCTTCAAACTTTTCTTTTCCCATTTGTTTATAAAGAATTTGTGAACTATTGCTCTATCGAGGATATTTTGGAATGGGGTGCTCTTCCTCTGGTTGTTACAGAATCAAAATATAAAAAAGAAACCTTAGCCTCCTATGTTGAAACTTATTTGAGACAAGAATTGATTGAAGAAGCTCTCATTAGGAAGCTTGAACCTTTTATTCGTTTTCTTCGCGTAGCTGGTATTTTTAATGGTCAAATTTTAAACATTGAAAATGTTGCTAGAGAAACTAAAATCAAAAGAACTACCGTAGATCATTATTTTGAAATCCTTGAAGATACTCTGCTTGGCTATCGATTACCATCCTATACTCCATCATTGAAAGTGAAAGAAGTTTCACATCCAAAGTTTTATTTCTTTGACCAGGGTGTTGCACGAGCATGTGCAGGGCTTTTAGAAGAACCTATGGACTCATCTTGGAAAGGCTTTGCTTTTGAAACCTTTTTGTTAAACGAAATCAGGGCCTATAATCATTATTTCAATAAGAACAGATCCATTTATTATTATAAAATATCTGGCAGTTATGAAATAGATTGCATTATTGAAACTCGAAAAAAAACAAACTCAGCATCAGGAGAAGTTATTTGCATTGAAATAAAATCTTCTGAAAAATGGGACTGGAAGTGGGCAACAGCTCTGCTTGATTTTGAAAGTCAAAAAAAAACCCGTGTTAAGAACAAAATTGGAGTTTACTTTGGAAAAGAAATACTGTCCCGCCACGGTGTAGAAGTGTTGCCAGTTCAGATTTTTTTGAAACAGCTTTATGAGGGCGTATTTTTTTAGATTTTAGAGCCTGAGGAGCTTTATTTCAGCTCACCCCCAACTTTACCCGGCTGAAGTCCCACTTGATTAAAAAAAAATTCTTCTTCAATATTTTTAGATTTCATATC
>JAHFAB010000425.1 GCA_023250795.1 Bacteriovoracaceae bacterium | reverse complement strand
ATCGACATTTTTCAGTCGATATTTCAGATGAAAAGTCTGTGCAGGAAACATTCAAAACCATTCGCACTGATTATGGAGCGATCGATATTTTGGTCAATAATGCAGGGCTGTGTTCTTTTCAGTTTGTTCTTTTGACTCCTGCAAAGCAAGCAGAAGAAGTGCTCAAGACCAATGTCTTGGGAACATTTATTGTTTCACGAGAGGCTGCAAAACTCATGTTACCCAGACGCTATGGAAGGATTATCAACATCAGTTCGATGGTGGTACCTGTAGCTCCAGCTGGCGGTGCTATTTACTCTGCCTCTAAAAGTGCGCTCACACAGTTTACGCAGGTTTTATCGCGTGAGCTTGGAGATCAAAACATCACTTGCAATGTACTAGGTATCACCGCAATCGAATCGGATATGCTCAAACAACTCTCAAAAGAAAAATTAGATTCGATCATATCCACCTTGCCCATCAAACGTCTGGCTACCATTGAGGACATTACTCATTGTTTGGATTTTTTTGTAAGTCGTGAGAGTTCTTCCATCACCGGACAGGTCGTTTACTTAGGTGGAGTATTCTAAAATGCTCTATTATTCTGAAACCGAGATTGGGCAAGTCCAAATTGTTCAAATCTGTACAAATAAATGGAAGGAAAATACCTTCATAGTGCTCGAGAAAAACACAGGCCGTTGTCTTATCATCGACCCAGGCTATGGGTATGAAGAAATTTCCGCTGAACTAAAAAAACGTAAGGCGCTGGTTCAGGGCATCCTAGCAACACACACCCATTTTGACCACATCGCTTCTGTGCATGAAGTACAAAGAGATTTTGGAAATCCTCCTTTCTATTTTCATGCGGAAGATCACAAAACTTTGGAAACTGCTAACGTTTTTACACTTTTTTTGAATGCAGGTAAAATTTCAATGCCTGAAACCTCTCGACACATAACACAAGGGGAAGAAATTGCTTTAGGCAGTCAGAATCTACAAATCATTCATACTCCTGGGCACACACCTGGAGGCTGTATCTTTTCACTTTCACATGGCTCCGCTCTATTCACAGGAGATATATTGCTCAAAACCCCAGGTGACTTGCATAAACTCCCTGGCTTTGACCTAAAAAAACTAGCTTCATCTCGAAAATATGTGTTTGAGGCCTTCGCTGAAAGTACTCCTGTATTTCCAGGACATGGCCCAGTAACAACTCTTCGAGAACTCAAACAAGCTCTGGTTTTAGGAAATGCTGATGGAGTTTCTGCCACATGAGTGTTCCAATTTATATTCGAAAAATTGAATATATTCTGCCTGAAAATCGAGTCACTAATGCGGATTTAAAAAAATCAAACCCAGATTGGAACCTCGATCTAATTGTCCCAAAAACTGGAGTGGAAAGCCGGTGTTTTGTACAAGAGGGAGAGCTAGCATCAGACTTGGCTTTTCGTGCAACACTCAAACTTCTTGAAAGTACTGAGACAGATCGTGATGAAATTGGAGCACTGATTTTTTGTACACAATCACCGGATTACATCATGCCGCCCAACTCTACTTTACTCCATGCGCGCTTGGGTCTACCTAAAAAAGTGGTTGCCTTTGATTTTAACTTGGCTTGCTCAGGATTTGTGTACGGCCTAGCGATTGCAAAATCTATGATGGAGTCTTTTAAATTTAAAAAAGTTCTATTGATAACAGCAGATACCTATTCGAAATACATTAACCCCAAAGATCGTTCTGCAATTACACTTTTTGGAGATGCTGCAGCTGTGAGTTTGCTCGAAACCTCTCCAAATGAAACTTCTAAATTTTTAGACTTTAATTTTGGCACTGATGGCACCGGTGGAGACAAGTTCATGATCAAAGCAGGGGGCCTTAGACATCCCAAGAGTGAAAAGACCTCTGCACTAAAACGAGATTTAGTGGGAAATGCACGCTCAGAAGAAAACATCCTGATGGATGGAAGAGCAGTTCTCGAATTTTCAAAGCGCGATATCCCTTCAGCAGTGAAAGAAATTTTGAGTAAAAATGGTCTGAACATACCAGATCTAGATCTGGTTTTATTTCATCAGGCGAGCCAATACGCTCTAGATCTTTTAAATAAGACATTAGAAATACCTCCTGAAAAAACTTTTTCGAATATCAGAACTATCGGCAATACAGTTTCTGCATCACTTCCCATTTTGATCCGAGATGCAGAAGATGCTGGACGATTGAAACGTGGAGATCAAATCTTACTCGTAGCGTTTGGGGTAGGGTTTTCTTGGGGTTGCGCTCTCATAAAATGGTGATGAAATGACAGAAAAAAATAGATCAATTGAGTTTTTATTGGAAATTTTTGAAAAACATA
>JAHFAB010000058.1 GCA_023250795.1 Bacteriovoracaceae bacterium | reverse complement strand
CCAATACCCAACATAAAGTCCAGAGGGCTTCCAACTCACTAAAAATGAGGCGGTTAGATTTGCTAAAATGAGCGCCCCCATCACGTAGCTCTGTCTGACACTCAAAAATCTTCCAAAAAATCGGGTGGGCACATATTTTTGAATCCAAGACATCCAAGCCACCGCACTCGAACTAGCAAGTAATGCAGAAAAACTGGCTACACAAACAACAATCAATAACCACTCTCGTATAGGAAAAAGTGCAGAATAAAAAAAGGCACGATATCCCCAAAACAAAGACAAAATAAGCGGAACGACCCAAACCCCTCTGGCAACCAGGGTCACCCCTAAAGTGTATTTTTTGAGAGATTTGAGATGAGGGAAGAGAAAAATCCCCCCGAACTGACCTACGGCTGAGAGCCAAGGCAGAGCAATCAAGAGAGTTACCCAGGTCACACTTGCTCCCAACTCGCCAAGCAACCCACTCAAATAAGTAGGTCCAAGCCAAGTTTCATAGGCCATTGCAAGCGCGCCTTCCCAGTAGAGAAGCTTGAGCGCGGTGGAAAAAATCTTTTTCATTTTACTGGTTTTTCTTTAACCGAATTGCAACAATATATAAAGCTAGCAATAATAAAACTCCCCCAGCTACCCAATGAGATTTGGCCTGCATCACATGGAGCATTTCTTCTGGCGATCTGAGAAGCTCAGGGTGGTCTCCTATCACTTTTTTACCAAACCAGGAGAGAACAAAGCACCAAAGCCCCGCACCGAGGAGAGTGGAGAGACTAAAATTCACAAAACGCATTCTAAAAATCCCAGCCGGGATCGATATAAGATGCCTCACGACTGGAAGGAGTCTAGCGAAAAAAATCCCCATCACTCCAAATCGAATGATCCAATTTTCTGCTTGTTTGATCTTAGGCTGACTCAGCAAGAAATATTTCCCATAGCGATCAACTACCGGCTTTCCAAGCACCAAAGCCAACCAGTAACTGACCACTGATCCAAAATAGCTCCCGAGAGTCCCCACAAGAACCACCCCCCAAAATCCCATTTTACCCTGAGCAGCCCAAAAAGCCGCGGGGGGCATGACGATTTCAGATGGCACTGGAAAAATAGAACTCTCCATCGCCATGAGTATAAACACGCCGAGGTATCCCCACTCTTCTACCCAATGAAACCAGATTTTTATACACTCATGTAGCATTTAGTTTCCGGTAATTTCTTTGATCACATGGCCACAAGTTTTACATTCAAATGGTTTGAGACCAAAACTAGCTTCGATGGTAGCACGAAGATCTGTGTGCAAAAATAAAGTTCCTGCGTTCACTGATTCCTCTCCAAAATGCGGGTGAGAACGAGTGTACGGACTTTGACCATAGAGCCAAATGTACTTCGAGGGCTCAATTGAAGCGGCATGATGTTTCCAACTATCCCCATCGCCTCTGCCATGATCCGTAGTCATGATGATGGTCGTTGATTTTCCATACTCTCCCATTTGATCCAAAGTAGAAATCATCTCTTTGAGCCAAACGTCATAGTCACGCATCACATTAACATATTTTTCATACTCGCCTAGATGTCCCAGATCGTCCGTGTCGTTCAAAGAAATATATAAAAAACGGGGGCTGTGTTTTTTCAGATATCGCAATGCATGAGCCATCGTGTATTTATCATATCGAGTGTAAGTCCAAGGTGGAATGTCCACTTGCTGATCATGATTGAGCTTAGCAAGCTCTTCGTCAGTTTCACCATCAACCAAAGGAAACACCGATGCATTTGTGAAAGTAGCTCCTTGCACGTGCTCTATCGCTAGAGGCATGGTTTCCCATGACGCAATCGAAGCCACCTCTTTGGGAGCAAACCCAAGCTCACGAACGAGGCGCTCTTGCAGCGTTTCGACCTGAATTCTGCCACAATCATTGGTCAAACACCCAGGCTGAACAAACCCGGCCATCATGCTTTGATAAGCAGGCAGACTTTTTACGGAAGCATTAGAAACCATGGCAGTACTTCCATGGTTCCGATCTCCAAATGTGACTCCGAATGGACTCATTGCTTTCCAAAAGTAAGAAAATATTTCGCCGGTCGAACCTACATTAGGCCCGTGATTGACGACTGGATCTACCCCATAAAAAAACTCTTTCCATCTGACTCCGTCTAATGTGATCAAAATCACATTCGGTTTTTTGGGTTGAATGAAAGCTTGAGAAAAATCCGGAATCAAAAAAACCAAAAATATGAGTAAAAGTTTGTAATGTTTCATAACCCCCCCTTGGATTATGTAAAGAATATCGACGAATCCACAAAAGACAATTAAAATATGTGCTAGGGCGTGTTTTCAAAGTCATCTGTTTTTTATTTTTTAAAATAAAGGTTCTTCAAACATTCGAGTGGGTGGCGCGGAGCAAAATCCATCGATGTTCCGTGAATCAAAAACTGCAAAACAAAGTCTGGAGATAAAAGATCGATCTCTCCCCACTCAAACCTCTGGAGAGCCCATCCCCGATGTATAGATTTTTTAATTTTTTTTTAAAATAATCGCTTTTTTTATCAGTTTTTTATTGATTTTATGATTTTGTTTTAGTAGTTACTTTTCATATATTTTAACTGGTATTTTAACTGAAAAAAATATTAACAGAAAGGGCTTTATATGCAAAATATTTCACTCAAACATTATACAAATGCAGAGCTTCTGGCAGGAATCCAGATCTTGGTTTCACAAGAAAGAACTCTGAGTCTGAAAGTCATCGCTTTTCTAAGAGAGATCAGGCTCAGAAGTCTCCATCTAGAGATGGGATATTCTTCTTTGTTTACTTTTTGTATTGAGGAACTGAAATACTCAGAGGCCGCAGCTTATTACCGTATAAACACTCTAGACATTGTAGATGAACTTCCTGAAATCAAACAGGACATAGAAACGGGGGAACTCAGCATGACCACTTTGAGTATGGTTCAAAGTGCGTGTAAGGCTAAAAAGAGAAAAACAAAGATAAAAGTCAGTACGGAAGATAAAATGAGTCTTCTTGAAAAAGTAAAAGGAAAGTCTAAGAAACAGACCGAGGCGATACTTCATCAGCATTTTCCTGAATTACAGACAACCCCAAAACCAGAGTCAGAGAAAAAATTATCCGATGATTTGATAGGTGTTTTTTTCAACGCTGATCCAGAGTTGATGAAAAAATTTAAGGAGATAAAAGACATGACAGCTCATCAAAATCCAAGTCCGAGCTATCAGGAATTATTTCATATGATGTCTGATTTTATGTTGGACCGAATTGATCCTATACGGAAAGCTCAGAGAATCACTCGGAGACAGAAGAGGAAAAAAGAGGAGAGGAAGGGGGAGAAGACGGACTTAGAAAAAACTTCAGACCACGAAGACAGTTTACTTCAGCCAGCTGAAGTAAAAAGCAACGTTCAAAACCCACCTAAAACCCAGAGCCGCCACTGTTCAGCTCAAGCAGAGCGGGCCGTCTGGGCCCGAGCTCAAAGCAGGTGCGAGCACGTGGACGAGAAGACCGGGCACAGATGTGACGAAACCAGAAGACTGCAACTCGATCACGTGATCCCTTATGCCATTAGCCAGGATAGTTCAGAGAAGAATATCGAACTGGTTTGCACTCAGCATAATCTATACAGAGCCTCACAGTGGTTTGGGAGTGAGTTTATGAAAGAAAAGATGGGGAGCTCTCCAGGGATTTGAGTGTGTAGGTGTTCACGCTTAGCATTATGCGCTCCGAGTCTTGCACTCCAAAACCAGGCTGTTATAAATTCTTATGACCATACAGAAAGTAGACCTTCTCCAAGAACTTGTCCTCATCCCCTCGGGCACTGCCAATATTTCAGGAGTCAATGCGGTCCAATTTCTAGTGCAAAAAAAACTAGATTCTCTTGGATTTAAAACTTCCATGACCGCCAATCCCATAAATGAAAATCACTCTGGCCTGTTACTTCAAGGAGTTTTCGGAGACCCAGGCTCATCCCCCCTTATCACTTTAGTAACGCATGCAGACACGGTTTATGAGACAGAATCCCAGTTCGAAGGTTTTAGACAAAGTAGCAATAGAAAAACAGCCACGGGCCCGGGTACCATCGATGACAAAGGAGGGATTGTCATTGCTCTCTCTGCATTAGAAGACCTCATAAAAGAGAACGGATCGGCTCCCATTCGATTTATTTGTAGCCCGAGCGAGGAAATCGGCTCGCCTGGATTTCATCAGATTTTCAAAAAATACTCCAAAGACTCTTGGATGATTTTAGGTTTAGAACCCAGTATGCCCGATGGATCGATTATTGAAAGTAGACGAGGAAATCGCTGGTACCATATCAAAACAGAAGGCAAAGAAGCTCATGCAGGAAGGGCTCACAAAGAGGGAGTTAATGCAGGACATGAACTTGCAATCAAACTGGATCGGCTTCAGAGACTCACTGATTACGGGAAAAATATCACAGTGAGTCTGGGTTGGCTTTCTGGAGGACAAAATAAATACAATATTGTCTGTGGAAATGCAGAAGCAAAAATCGATACGCGTTTCCCAGATTTTAAGCAGAGAGACAAACTCCATCTGAAAATTGAAAAAATCTTAAAAACTAACTATGTCAGATCCCACCTGACTCGTGAAAAAGTAAAAACTCATTTCACCGTTGCAGACGATTGCCCTCCTTTTTCCACAAGCCTAGTTTCAAAGCCGTTTCTCAACGAATATCTCAAAATTCTAAAATCAATTGAGAAGAGAAGAATAAAATCTATCAAATCGGGCGGCTCGGCCGATGTCAATTACATGAGTCGAGAGGGGCTCATTTGTCTGGATGGATTGGGACCAACCGGAGGAGAACTACACTCCAATAAAGAATTTATTACTCTAGAATCTCTTGAAACACGCACAAAAGCTCTCGCCCAGTTTTTGAAATATGCTATAAGTCATAGAAAATGAACACTCAAGAGCATCTCAAACTCGTAGAACAGTACAGCGCAGCCAATTACCACCCACTGCCCATCGTGCTCACACGGGGAGAAGGCGCCTGGGTTTGGGACATCGACGGGAATAAATACCTGGATTGTTTGAGCTCCTACTCTGCTCTCAATCAGGGCCACAGGCATCCTAAAATTATCGAAGCACTCAGAACACAATCTGAAAAAATGACTCTCACGTCTCGCGCATTTCACAACGATCAAATGGGGGTTTTTCTCAAAAAACTCTGTGAACTTTGTGAAATGGAAATGGCCCTTCCCATGAACACCGGAGTAGAGGCAGTAGAAACAGTCATCAAAACAGCTCGAAAATGGGGGTACCTCCATAAAAAAATTCCCAAAGACAAAGCAGAAATCATCGTCTGCAATCATAATTTTCATGGAAGAACCACCACTGTTGTGGGATTTTCCTCAGAGCCTCAATACAGAGAGGGGTTTGGTCCTTTTGCTCCTGGGTTTAAACTCATCGATTATGGAAATCTAGAACAGCTTGAAAAAGCGATCACTTCCAATACTGCTGCTTTTCTAGTCGAGCCCATCCAAGGAGAAGCGGGGATCCTCATCCCCCCTCAGGGATACCTCACGGAAGCGAGAAAAATTTGCCAGAAAAACAAGGTATTATTTATTTTAGACGAAATCCAAACTGGCCTGGGTCGGACTGGAAAACTTTTCTGTTACCAATATGAGAAAAATGCAAAACCGGATCTTCTTGTTTTAGGAAAAGCCTTAGGTGGTGGAGTTTACCCAGTTTCAGCGGTCGTCTCTTCGAAAGAAATTCTGGGAGTCTTTAAACCAGGTGATCATGGAAGTACGTTTGGGGGTAATCCTCTGGCGTCTGCTGTTGGAATCACATCTCTAGATGTTTTAGTAGATGAAAAATTACCTGAAAATTCTTTTGAAACCGGGGAAATTTTACTCGAAGAACTGAGAAAAATAAAATCTCACCATGTCCAAGAAACCAGGGGAAAGGGACTCATGATTGGAGTTGAAATCAAGATCGCCTCAGGACCTGCCAGGCCTTTTTGTGATCAACTCATGAAACTTGGGTTATTGGCAAAAGAAACTCATGGACAGGTGATACGGCTGAGTCCGCCTTTGAACATTCAAAAAAAAGAAATTCATTTTATTTTAGAGAAAATGAATGCCGTCTTATCTAAATGAAATCTGTAATCCCATAAAATCTTTTGCATAATCCAAAGCCACAATCGGCTCTCCTAAACTAAACTTATAAGCAACACTCACCACCCCATGGAACCGAGACGGCAAATCTCTCCAACGGCTTGTTTCGTAGTAAGCACCCACGGTGTAAGTTCCATCAGACCCAGCCCACCACGGAGACCTCCAAGCCAAATGAGGTTCAAGCACCGCAATTCTCCCTTTTGCTCGAAGGACGTGATCATTCGTTTCTCTCTCAAAACTATCCAGAGTCCGCTCATAGCCATAAAGTGTGGTTCCAATCACGTCGATATCAAAAAAAATCGTCCTCTGATCTGCCCAGGGCATGATAGAAATCCCGGTCGCTGACATATAAGGGTACATCAGAGAAACTGTCTCATTGATGGTTACAGGTGACCCAAATCCCTGATATTTGAGGTATTGGTTGACATCATAGGTAATGGGAAGTCTGAGCCAGCTCCCCACTCGAAAATAAGAATTGATCGAATAGAGTCCTCCAATCGAAAGTCCAAGTTTGGGGAGCTTATTAATCGCTGTCGTTTTTGATGCAGAGGAACCTTCTACCGCTAATGTTTCTCGATAATAAAGTCCAATGACCGCAACTCCCGCTGTGAACTGTGGAGTGACTTTTTTGGCTATAGGAATGTTAAACATGAGAGTCGTGCTCGAATTGGTCGTATTGATTGGATGACCAATATCAGAATCGTCAAAGATCGTGGACTGAGCCTTGACGTTACTCAAACGCCCTGAAAATGCAATTCCGACACCCCACTCGTCCCCAGATTTTGCAATACCTCCCATGTAAGTGGCGTCACTGATTTCATTACTCGTTTTCATCCCCGGTTCCGTATTATCAGAGGGATTATAATCTCCGTCATAAACCCAATCGGGTGACCCCGCCTGCAAGGAGGCGGGGTTTTGAAAAAAACTGTTCTCAGGATTATTGTCAGAAGCGCAAGCTCCTGCCAAAGCTACACAAAAAGCTCCTTTTGCATAATCTGCACGGTAAACATCATAATTTTTTGCCGATGTGAGAGAAGAACTCAACAATAAGATTAAATAAATCCATAAGTACACAGGGCCTGCTTGACACATCTTGCTATAATTGTTCTGATTTGTTAACATTCTACTAGGAGTCTTATGCTGCGCCATACTTTAAGTATGACATTAATTTCAGTTGTTTGCACTTTTGCACTGGGATGTGCCACGTCTCCAGAACCGCCTGGTGCATCGGCTATCGTTCAAGGGAGAGCCATGGCTGGACCCATACGAACTGGAACGGTTGAAGCCAATGTAATAATGAGCAATGGAAAAACCGGAAAACTATTAGGTACAACCACAACAGATAATGACGGAAATTATTCGTTTTCTATTTCTGATTATAGTGGGCCCCTTCTCGTCAAAGCAGTCAGTGGAAGCTTCGTAGATGAGGCAAGCAAACTCACTGTCAAAGTCACAGCAAGCAAACCGATTTCAGCCATGTCCAATATCAAACCAGGAAATACGACTCTAGTCTCAATCACACCACTGACTCAAATGGCGGTGGAACGGGCCAAAGAACTCATGAAAACCCTTCCTGCTGGCCAAGCTATCAAATCTGCAAATAAGCAAATTGCAAAATTGGCGGGTATAAGAAGCAATACGAATGGGAACAGCTTGCGCATGAGATTTGCAGTGAGTGATGGGTCAGAAGAAGATGATTTAGACATTACTAAAGTTATCCCCAATCTGCCCAGTGAAACGGTTGCAGACGCTTCTGCGCCAGAAGCTCAAGTCACTCTTTTTCTAGCGGCCATTTCTCAGATGGCAGAAACTTATGAAGCTGCACATCCCAGCACAGATGGATCAGAGTTAAGCAGTTTAGATATTATGAACTCCATGGCTTCAGATTTTGCAACAGATGGAGCACTCGATGGAAAAGACCAGGGAACCACAGTCAACATAGAGGGCTCTTCAGCTGCTCTACCCACGAGTGAAAATGCATGGACTACGCAGATAGAGACATCACAGACGGATTACATAGCCAGCCCCGAAAATGACGCAGGATATGTTGCTGCAGATACGATCACGCCCGATACCTCCCCACCCCTTGAAATTCCACCTGATCCCACTATTTCAGAAGTGCCAAAAGTGGTGGCTGTCGCGAGCAATAATAGCGGAAGCAATGTCTACTGCAGTTGCAATGTCCCTTCACTTTCACTCTGTATGGATTTCACAGGATCTTATTTCGAAACTGGTTGTTGGTCCCTGGGGAATAGCTGCGCTGCTAATGGGAGTGGGGATGGAGTTCTGGCTCAGGAAGCATGCCCAGCTGTCAGCTCTGGATCTGGAGGAAGTTGTTCACCCATGACTGATGCTAGTTTTTCAGGAACCACTTATTATTATCTCAGTCCAGATTCTTCGGATTATACGACCAATCAAACAAATTGCACAAATGATGCTGGAACTTGGACTAACCTCTAAAGCTGGTGTCATTTTCTGTGAATTCTGTCAGTTAGCCCAGATATTTCGCATGAAATACTCAGATTAAGAAAAAAAACGGTATAAGGTTAATTTTTTTATACAAAAATCAGAAATGTAGTCTTATGATCTCTAAGTAGTATTTAATCACAATAAGGAGAAACAATGCGTAATTTATTAAAAGCAGTACTCGTTTTTGCATTTTTATTTTATGGACCTATTCCCAGCGCTTTTTCTGATGATGATCATGGTGGTGGGGGAAATCCTCCTCCGGGGATGGATCATCCAGGACAACCAGGATCAGGCC
>JAHFAB010000424.1 GCA_023250795.1 Bacteriovoracaceae bacterium | reverse complement strand
TCAAAAAAACGATCACCGAAAAAGCAATGGTGAGACTCAAAGCTCACTCATGGCCAGGAAATGTGCGAGAGCTCAGACATTCCATCGAAAGAGCCTGCAGTGTTGCGGGGCCGTTCACCGACATCATCGGTGAACTGTGTTTTAATTTTCTGATGACTCCTGAAAATCTAGAAAATAACCCTGGATTAGAGTTTGGAGCATCGGTTCTTACGCTGAAAGAAATGGAAAGGGTACTCCTGCTTAAATCACTAAAAATCGCCGAAGGAAATCGAAACACCGCGGCTAAAATTTTAGGGATTGCAAGATCCACGATCTTTGAAATGATGAGAAGACATCATATCAACTGACAACGAATTTCGAGAAATAGGCGTTCTGAATTTTTCCATCCCGAATCCATCCCCGAACCCAACCCGTGAGACGATCTACAATGGCACGACGGATTTTTGATTTTCCGTCCTTGGTCATAAATTCATCCCGATCAATTGCAGTAAACACATTGGTCAATTGGTCTCTGGATTCTTGAACATGATTGGACAAAAAGTCACAGGTTTTTTTCGAATCACATTCGACAAATAATTCGAGCTCAGCCATGTTGACGACCCCTTTGACTTCTTTTAGGTTTTCGTTTTTCTTAAGCTCGACTAAAAAATTTCCAAGACCTAGCAAAGTGTATTTTCGCTTTGCCTCTTCGGCTTGTTTTTCCAAAAATTCATTTAGATTTTTAGCCGTAATATCCACCTGAGCTGGTTTTCTTTGGAGTAAGGAGTTTTTTTCTTTATGGTGGTGCCAACCTTGCAAAACAACTAAAAAAATCCCTAAAACACTCCCTAAAAAAATAAAAGACATGCCACGAAATGGAAAATCAGGGGACTTCACCCCCTGCCAAGCTTCTAAAAATAAACTTCTAAAACCTTTGTAGGCTTGCTCTACATAAAAGGTCCAAGGAGGAGAGTTCTTTTTTGATTTAGTTTTAGTGACCGGCTTTACCATAGATTAAGATTACCTGGAATTTCTACGATACGAAAGTACCGATCTTGTGGTAGCGTGGTGGCCCCTATGGATGCATTTTTTGACTTCGAAAAACCGATCATTCAACTAGAAAAAAAACTCCAAGACTTACGCGAACTTACGAAACAAGAATCGGTCGATTTTACAAATGAAATCGAAATCTTAGAACGGAAAGTCGTGAAACTCATCGAAGAAATCTACTCAAAACTCACCCCCTGGCAAAAAGTTCAACTCTCCAGACACCCCAATCGTCCATATACGCGAGATTACGTAGAAGCCCTCTTTCCCAGTTTTATGGAACTCCATGGAGACAGATGTTTTGGGGATGATCAGGCCATTTTAGCAGGGACCGCATTTTGGCCCCCAGCCCTCCCCACGTCCAATTCCTCTCAAATCTCACAACCCATACCCGTCATGATTATCGGTCATCAAAAAGGACGCACGACTAAACAAAAAATGGATCGCAATTTTGGGATGGCAAAGCCTGAGGGTTACCGCAAATCCATGCGTCTGATGGAACTCGCAGAACGTGCACAAATGCCGATCATTACTTTTATAGACACGCCTGGTGCGTACCCTGGAGCTGATGCTGAAGAAAGAGGCCAGTCCCAAGCCATTGCTGAAAGCCTGAGACTCATGTTTGGTTTAGATGTTCCCATCCTCTCCGTCGTCATTGGAGAAGGCGGCTCAGGAGGAGCACTGGCTGTTGGAATAGCAGATCAAGTTTTGATGCAAGAATTTAGCACCTATTCAGTCATTTCTCCGGAGAGTTGCGCTTCGATCCTGTGGAGTGATTCAGGTTTTGCAGAAAAAGCGAGCGAAGGACTCAAAATGAGTCCAGCCGATTTAATGAAACTGGGAATCATTGATGGCATCATCCCAGAACCCAAAGGGGGCGCTCAACGTGATTGGAATGGTGCGTTTGAGTTGCTAGGAAAAGCTTTGATCGAAAAATTCGAACCTTTGATTATTTCAGGAGTTTTATCTCCCAAAAAGAAAAAAAATAAGATCTCACAATCCAGGGCCGAAAAATTTAGAAGCATGGGTAACTCCGCCCTTGCCGAGATAACACCTGCCAACGGAGCCCAGCCTGCATGAAAAAGCTTTTTGTCATCTCAGCTCCTTCTGGAGCAGGAAAAACAACCTTATGCCAACGTCTTTTAAAAGATTTTTCTGAACTCACTCTTTCGATCTCTTCCACAACAAGACCCCCCCGAGGAAAAGAAAAAGATAGCGTGGATTATTTTTTTATTACAGAAGCTGAGTTTAAGAAAAAAGCTGCTGGCAATCGATTTGCTGAATGGGCCATTGTCCATGGAAACTACTA
>JAHFAB010000057.1 GCA_023250795.1 Bacteriovoracaceae bacterium | reverse complement strand
ACACACCACTCATTTGACCCTAAAGTCTCCTGAGGGAGACCTGTCTATTGATTTTATATCTCTGCCAAGTCATGGGCATTTTGAGAACGAGATTGCTGAAGCCTGGAAGATCGTAAATCCGAGTTTTTCGTTGAAACCTTTTGCAAAAGCATCGCCTCCGCCGAGTGAAGGCTGGGACTCTCTCTTCCAAATCGCTTATGATGTACCGGCAAGTGAGTCGCGTACCGTGATCGGCTTGCTAAAGACCTTCAAAGGAAAAGCTTATATTAATCTAATTTCTGGCTCCAATGATTCATTTGGAAAACGAGGACCACAAATGTTTCAGACAATGGATGCCTGGAAGCCCTTGGGACTTAAAGAGGAGGACCTGTCCGCATCTACATCAGTCGAATGGGAACAAGCTCAGTCTACTGCCCTAGAGAAATTTGTTAGATCCACAATGTTGAAGTTTAAGGTTCCCGGAGTATCCATTGGAATAGTTCAAAATGGGAGGTTGGTGTATTCGAAAGGGTTTGGAGTCAGCGACATGAACTCTAAAAAACGAGTTACACCAAATACTCTATTTATGATCGGTTCTACGACTAAGCCTTTGACAACTTTATTGATCAGTAAACTCATCAACGATAAAAAAATTACTTGGGAAACTCCTATATCTAGTGTACTGAGTGACTTCTCACTCGCAGATCCGGTGATTTCACAAAAAATACAATTTAAACATACTGTGTGCGCTTGCACAGGGATGCCTAGACAGGACCTAAATTTAATTTTTAAATATCATGGCATCAAACCGGAACAGCGTCTTGTGCAAATGAAAAGCATGAAACCAACGACTGGTTTTGGAGAAACCTTCCAGTACTCAAACTGGCTAGTCGCTGCGGGAGGCTACGCAGCGGCCAAAGTTTTTGACAAAGAGTCCGATCTTGAAACCGCTTACCTGCGAGCCATGAAGGAAATGGTTTTTTCCCCTCTTGGAATGACTCATACTGTTTTGAAAAGAGAAGAGGCTGTCACATTTGATAGTGCCCGCCCCCATGGTTTTGATTCAGATGACAATGTAAGTACGATACCCCTTGAGCTTGAAGATTTTACTTACAGTATAGCGCCATCTGGGGCTGTTTGGTCGAATGTTGGCGATATGGCAAAGTATCTTTCTCTTGAATTATCTGACGGATTACTTCCCTCGGGAACCCAATACATTGATACGGATATTTTCTTGAAGCGCAGGGAAAAAGTGGTAAAAATTGATGGCACATCATCATATGGACTTGGTCTTTTTATCGAAAAAAAGCAAGGAATTGAGACATTCGGACATGGTGGAAATACAAATGGTTTTTCATCTGATATGTATTTTATTCCAAGTAAAAAAATCGGTGTTGTAGTTCTTACAAACCTTTCTGGGGCCAGTCGATTCCTTGGAGCAATTAAACAGAAGTTATTTGAGATTGAATTAGGAGCGACCCATCGTGCCGATAAATTGGTGAAATACGCCTTAGAACGAAATAATGAGAATCGAAAAAAAATCAAAGAAACGATTAGCTCCTCCCCCACTAAAAATTTATGGATTAAGGAGCTTGTAGGAGCCTATGAAAATGAAGATCTTGGACCAGCAACCATTCGTTCAACAAAAAAAGGCTATGAAATCGAGTTTAGTGACTGGAAAAGTGAACTTGGAACTAAGTCAGAGTCAAACGGCGAGATGCTCTTGTCTCTCATAAGCGCTCCATGGGGAGGAGGACTAGATCTCATAGTTAAAGATAAGGGAAGAGTTCTTGTGATTGATGATAATCAACACAGATATGAATTTAGAAAAAAAGTTGAACGATCAAAATAATCATCTTATTGCCAGTCTTTCTATTTCTCTAGCTTGCACTGGCAGTTCGGAGCTTGCTTGGCGATTCGAGAGCTGTCTTCACTTTGAAAGGCGGCGTCGTAGAGTGAGCAATAGGCGAAAGCTTGTCCGCTGCAGTCAGAGCGACAGCCCATGCGTTTTCCCATGATCGCCGCGTCGTCGCGATCGGTTTGGAGTCCGCAGCGTCCCGAGGTGATGAGGCGGCCCATGCAACTGCGGCCTCTTCTAGAGCAATGTTTCTGGCACTCTTCGATAGCTTGTTTTCTGAGTTTATCTTTGAACTCTGTCACTTTGGGAGTGACAAGGCTTGGGTTGGTGCACTCCCAATAAACTCCTTGGACTTTGACAGTGCCGGAACAACTATCATTTGAACCCCATGTATTTCCTTTGGTCACCACGGGCTCAAACATTTTGAATTTAGGTCCAAATTTACAAAAAGTCATTTCTCCGTCTTCTACAGACCATGCATGAGCAGGGCTTAAACAAAGAATAAGTAATGTAAAAAAGTGCTTCAAAGAAGTTTTTTTTCTGGGTTTCATAGGTGTTTCTCTAAACATACCTCAATCTCGTGTGTTATGGCCAGAAAATCGGTGTAAGATCCTCTTTCTTGACCTGATCTCTATCCCCAATACAAACTCGACACAAGGAGTCTGTCAGGATTTTGGCATGAAAGAACTCTCCTTGCAAAAAAGGAGCAAGTGAAAAGCGAGTCAGTTCGCTCAAAACTTCTTCTTTATTCTTTGGGATATTTTTTATGGGCAAGTGAAGTACAAGATCTAATCGATTCTTAGGCAGATGTACGTCCATCCAATGCTCTGCTTCAATATCAAGTCGGCTCGAGTAGCAGAGGTATTTCCCCTTTTCTTCTGTTGGAGCCTGAAAAATAATTTCTCTGGGTATGGGGATTTCTCTGAGAAATTTTTTGAGGCACTCCGGAGTTTCCTCCTCTTCTTCTTCTAATAAAAAGTAAGGCAGAGGTTCTCGTATCAGATGATAAATGACGTCCATCGGTTCGTCGAGAGTGGGAAAACAAGCGAGGATTTTATCTAGTGGTAGATTTTTATAAATCGAGCTGATCGAATCACAATCTAGTTTTTTATCTGGAAGAGGGGTGCTTTTGTAATCCACTCCTCCTGGACCTGCATGAGGATCTGCTCCTGGACTTAGAGGTCTGCGAACTTTCAGAGTTGTCGGAACTATTTTTGAAATTTTATGTGTGTTTACTGGCGTGCTTGTGCAGGAAAATAAAATTAAAAATACGGTATAAGAAAATAAAAGTTTAAATTTTCCCTGAGTCATGATAGTGTTCCGCAATGAAATCCTAGAGGCAAGGTCATATGATTACCAGTAAAAAAATAATTATTTTACTTATTTTATTTTTTACAATGCCATATCCATTTGCCTATTCTCAGAAAAAAATGGATTCCTGGAGTGGAAAATATCGTCAAGACACAGGTTTATACAACCTGATTATTAATCAGGTTGTAACGGATATGCTTGAAGTTAGCTTTGTCAAAATAAAAAATAGAAAACGTCTTGTGACAGCAAATTTTCTTGCGAATGTCAAAGGTGATTTAGCAAACATGATGTCGATTCATGATGATCCAGATTGCCGTGTAGAACTAAGGAAAACAAGAAATGGAATAAAAATTTCTGATTTTTGTGGCGGCCCAGGGGATGATATAGGATTGTATCGTAAAATAGAAAGGTAAAGTGATGTCTCGATTTGTTAAGGCTGAGCCTGGCCCAAGAAACTCTGTCATTTATACTGATGATGAGGGTAAGCGCTTTATGTATTCAGGTGGAGACAGAACATGGAGGAATCAAAATCCAGGTGATCTCGTGCCGGGAGAAGTAAGTAAAAGAAATCAACAAATTGGAACTGCTGGTGGGTTTGCTGTTTTTCCAGATTATATGACAGGTCATAAGGCGCTTCTTGATTCCTTAAACAGTACTTACGGTGATAAGGGTCTTTCTCAAATGATTGAAGCATTTGCACCTCGACACGAAAATCAGACAAATAAATATTTGCATTTTTTGCGAAAGCAAACTGGGGTAAAAGATGATCGAAAGATAAAAAATTTTACCTCTGCTGAATTTGAAAAACTTTGGCGTGTCATTGAGCTTATGTAGGGAAAGCGTACTGGTAAAATCAGGGGACTTCCATCCAAAAAACAAATTTCTAAAATTCTTAAAAACAAGAAAGGTACAATTGTGGAGTACTACATTGATGGTATAGGTTGGATATCAAAGGAGAAAGGTATTCTGCTTACAAAAACAGGAAAAATAGATGCGGTCATTGCAGTTTCTCGTTCAGGAAATCTTTATCTCAGAACACGGCCGGATATAATTATCGAAAATAATCTAGAAAGCATGGGATAAATATAAAGAGATTACTCTCAACGATGAAAGTAATTCGCTACAATAGCTTAAAAATTTTGGGATTTTTAGATTTTAACATTGAGATGGGTTATCGATTTTTGTCTCCAACTTACCTAACTCAGCAAGCATAATCTCTCTCACTTTTTCTTTAAAAGTATTCAGATCCCCTTGGGGATAGATCGGGGGGAGAACTTTTATCTGTATCGTTCCCGCAAGAAGCTTCCTTTTTTTCCAGTTGACGAGTGGACCAAGAGGAGAACAGAGAATCGGAACAATGGGAGCATCCGTTTCTAGTGACATATGAAAAGCGCCTTTTTTAAAAGGCAATAACCCTTCTCCACTCCGATTCCTTGTCCCTTCAGGAAAAATAATGACAGAAACTTTTTTTGTTTTGACGGATTGAGTTGCCTCATTCAGTCCTGAAATGGAATGAGTTTTATTTTTTCGATCGATGAGAATATTTCCGCTCATTTTAAAAATACGGCCAAAAAATGGGATCCACCTGATTTCCCTTTTGCCAATGGCAATGGTTTTTCTGGGAAATAAATAGCCGTAGATAATGGCGTCCATGGCGCTTTGGTGATTGCCCACATAAATACAGGGTTCATGAGTTTCGTAGTTTTCCAAACCCAGCTTCTCAACTTTGATTCCTGCAATTTTCAGGGCACCACTTCCAAAGTGCCATCCTGTAAATTTATTAATGTCTTCGTCTTTGTAATGGAATAGACCTTTCATTACTCCCAGAAAACAAATAAACTCAAACCAAAGAATAATAAAAAATATTTTCAAATAGACCATTTATTTTCCACCTATTTTCTGGCCATTATCTGTGATGTCGAGCTGCATAAGCTTGGAGATATTTACTAGACAAGGGTCTTTTTATTCTTTTGAAAAACTCAAGACTAGTTCCGCACAGTTTGTCTAAGTCAATACCCGTTTTCATTCCCATTCCGTTCAAAAAATAAACCAAGTCTTCGGTTGCTAGATTTCCACTCGCCCCAAGAGCAAACGGACAACCCCCCAATCCTCCAGCTGAGGAGTCTATGGTTCTGACTCCCAGCTCTAGAGCCCTTAGTGTATTTGCAAGTGCTGTGCCTCTAGTGTCATGAAAATGAACCGCAATATGTTCTGGTTTTAGAAATCTTAATGCAGGTTTCAGAACAGCTTCGACATTTTTAGGGGTTGCAACGCCAATGGTGTCTCCAATGGAAATCTGCCAAAACCCAAGCCGAGCCATTTTTTCTAAAACTTTGAGGGTCTTAGAAGGAGAGATTTTCCCTTCAAATGGGCACCCAAAGGCTGTCGAAATATATCCTCGCGTGTTCATGTTGTTTGCGCGAGCAATGTTGATTAAGATTTTTTGTTCTTTCAAAGACTCCGCAATACTCATCTTAATATTTTTTCGATTGAAGGTTTCACTTGCAGCTGTAAATAGAGCGAAGTTTTTAGCCCCGGCTCGAATGGCTCTTCTCATGCCTTTGAGATTGGGCACTAAACTCCACGCGCGACATTTGCCAAGTTTTCCGTCAAGCGATTTGAAGAGTAGATCAGTATCTGCCATTTGCGGTACAAGATCAGGCCTCACAAAAGCACCGAGTTCAATTTCTCTGACTCCCGAGGTAATCAAACCTCTTACGAGCTTCAGTTTAAGAGAAAGTGAAACAGGTCTACTTTCGTTTTGCAGTCCATCTCTTGGACCTACTTCGAAAACTGTGACAAAATCTCTCATCCCAGGTCCTCCATGTCTACATAACGATCCCCTGGAGAAATGGATTGGCCTTCTTGTACTAAAATTTTCTTTACTTTCGCATCTTGAGCAGACTTGATTGCAAATTCCATTTTCATAGCTTCGATCATGAGGAGAGTGTCTCCCTCTTTGACTTTCGCTCCTTCTTTGACGAGAATTTTTCTCACCTTTCCTGGGAACTGCGCAATCAGGTTGGAGTCATCGGATTTTTGATGCGCGATACTTCCCCGTGTTTGTGAAGTGGAAAGAATTTTTCGAAATCCAAGTCGTCCATGAAGTGAGAAATTGATTTTATCTTTTAAGTTGCGAACCATGACTCGCAAACGAGAAGGGCCTTTTCCTGAAATGCCCCACCCGCCGGGTCTCAGAGAAAATTCGGCTGATTTTTCAAGCTCGCGCCAGGGAGAAGGATGTGGAAACCCACGAGAAGAATTCACACTGGAAAGAGCCAAAGTAGGATTACATTTAACAAACTGATCGAGCAGGTCAAACTCCTTCTCGCTTGGCACTTCGCCGGGTGAAGTAAACTCTTTTTCTAAAAACTGAGTATAAACTTCCCCTTTTTGAACAGAGGGGTGATCACAGAGCGTACGTAGATAACTTTGGTTCGTGCCCAAACCCAAAATTACAGTTTCTTCGAGGGCGTATTTGAGGCGTTCCAGAGCTCTTTCTCGCGACTCCGCTGAAACGATCAGTTTTGCAAGCATTGAGTCAAACTGAGTGCCCAAAACTTGGCCTTCTTCTATTCCGCTTTCCACACGGATTCCAGCACCAGTGGGCCATTTTAATTTTTCAACCCTTCCCGGAGTAGGGACAAATCCCTGGTAAGGGTCTTCGGCATAAAGGCGGACTTCGATGGCGTGCCCGCGAGTGGGGGGAGTTTCTTTTATAACCTGATCTTTTGGCCGGAGGGATTGTTCGATTTGGGCTCGGACCAGATCAACGCCTGTAATTTGTTCAGTTACGGGGTGCTCGACTTGAAGTCGCGTGTTCATTTCTAGAAAGTAAAATTTTCCGTCTTCGTCGATTAAAAATTCGATTGTACCCGCGTTGCGGTATTTTACTGCTTTGATGAGTTTGAGTGACGCCCCAAAGAGACCTTCTCTGGTTTTTCCGTTGAGATGGGGGGCTTGTGCTTCTTCCCAGATTTTTTGATGGCGTCTTTGGAGTGAGCATTCTCTTTCATAGAGGTGCACTCCTTTTCCGTTACCCTGTCCAAAGATTTGTACCTCAATATGCCTGGCTTGCTCGATAAGATGTTCTAAAAATAAAGTTCCGTCTCCAAACGCGGAGAGAGCTTCTGCGCTCGCGCTTTCTGCGGCTGCGTCCAACTCTTCTATGCGTAAAACTTTTCTCATCCCTTTCCCGCCCCCTCCGGCAGCTGCTTTCAAAAGCAAAGGGAATCCCACTTTTTTCGCGGCTGTTTTGATGTCTTGGCCGCGGGGGATTTTAGCCCAGGCAAGAGTAGGAACTTTTTCACGAGCGGCTATTTCTTTAGCAGAAATTTTTCCTCCCATGAGTTCCATAGTCTCAGCACTGGGGCCGATAAAAACCAGACCTGCCTTTTCTACAGCTTTGACAAAGGCAGGGCGTTCTGAAAGAAAACCGTAACCGGGATGAATGAGCTTTGACTTCGTTGTCTGTGCAGCTTTTATAATCGAAGAAATATCTAAATAACTGCTGACCTGTATAATTTCGTCGGCGTAAGTCAGGTGACGAGAGTCTTCATCTCCTGAGACGGAAACTCCTACAGTGCCTAAACCCATCTCACGACAAGTTTGAAAAACTCGGCAAGCGATTTCTGATCGATTTGCGATGAGAACTTTTGGGCGATTTAGCTGAGCCATTTGGGTTTTCTTTTTTCCAAAAAAGCGAGGACTCCCTCTTGTCCCTCGGGAGAAACTCTGAGGTCTGCTAGGGTTTTAGAAACATATTCCAAACAATCCGGAAACTGCGATCTTCTCTCTGGCCAAGAAAGATCTAAGATCAATCTTTTTGCGACTGACATGGCATTTGGACTGCACTGGAGGATGTTTTCGAGGAGTTGATTTAACCTCAGTGAAAGATCAGGAACGACTTCGTGAATCAGTCCTATGGCCTTGGCCTGATCTGCAGAAAATCTCTCTGCACTCATAAAAAATCTGCGCGCTTGAGAGGCTCCAATTTTTGAAATGACGAAGGGTCCAATACAGGCTGGAACAATCCCGAGACGAACTTCGCTTAAACTGAATTGAGTTTCAGGAGAAGCTAGAACAATATCACAAATGCTGACCAGGCCCACTCCTCCGCCAATGGCGGCGCCGTGAGCAACTCCGATGACAGGTTTCGGACATTCGTTGAGAATCGCAAACATCTGAGATAATTTTCGAGTGTCTTTGAGGTTGTTTTCATAATCGAGCTGGACAGATTTTTTCATCCACTCTAGGTCCCCGCCAGCGCAAAATACGGGACCCTCTCCCCGTAAGACCACTGTGCGGACTTTAGTTTCTTGCACTTCTCCACTAAACACTTTGCTCAACTCTTCGATCATAGTTTCGTTGAACGCATTTCTCACTTCAGGGCGATTGAGTGTGATCGTGAGTACGCCTTTTGGATCTAAAACAACTTTTATACTTTGATACATAGGTAAGGGGAATCCTGCCCCTATCTGATTTGGAAAACAAGTTGAATTCTATTGTAACTGCGATACTGATACTGAATGTCCATCTTAAAAACCCATGTAAAAACATCTTCCGAAGAGTTTCGCTCTAACGCTGAATATCATCATAAAATCGCACGAGAATTAGAATCTCGGATTGAAACAGTCCGTCAAGGGGGCGGAGACGAATCTCGAAGCAAGCACGAAAAGAGAGGCAAGCTTTTTGTCCGAGATCGGATTAAGAAGCTCTTAGACCCTGGAACTTCCTTTTTAGAGTGCTCGGCTTTGGCGGCGTGGGATGTATATGAGGGCGTCGCTCCATCGGC
>JAHFAB010000423.1 GCA_023250795.1 Bacteriovoracaceae bacterium | reverse complement strand
TTGACCCCAAACAAGTCGAAAGACAGCCCCTATGAGCAAAGTCAAAACTAAGAAGTATTTCCAATTCTTCTCTTTCATCTAATGCCCATGCTTTTTATGGTTTTCCATTCCCGTATAGTTGTCATGACAGCCGTGAAGGGTGCTTTCCCTCAAATCCCCCTGGCCTCCCACAGCAAAGCAAGAGATCAGGCGTTTGATTTCCTTACTTTGACATTTAGGGCAGGAAGATTGATTGCTTTGTGATTCGATTACTTCAAATTTGACCTGACAACTTTGACATTGGTATTCGTAAAGTGGCATAAAGACATTATATCCTGAGAATACGATCTTGCGAAATAAAGACTAACTGTGTTTTAACACTCTTAATCGATCCCGTAGCTCAGCTGGATAGAGCAGGTGCCTTCTAAGCATCAGGTCGGGGGTTCAATTCCCTCCGGGATCGCATTTTTTTCGCAAACAGTGAGGAGCTTCCCTATGTCTACACTTACAAATCAGACGGTCTTAGTGACTGGGGCAGCCGGGGCATTGGGCGGAGTCGTTGCTGCCAAGTTTCTCAAAGAGGGGTATCAGGTTTTGGCCACGGATCTCCACTCTCTGAAAAACTCCATGAAAAACGAAAAAAACTTACAGTGGCTCAAAATGGATGTTTCAGATTCTCAATCAGTCATTGCCCAGAGTTCTCTTTTACAGACAGTAGATGTTTTGATTCATTGCGCCGGGGGATTTCGGTTTGGTGCTGTTGTAGGAACTCGCGATGAAGATCTGGATTTTTTGATCAATGTCAATCTCAAGTCGGCTTTTTTTCTCACTCGTGAAATTTTGCCTTCTATGATGAAAAGAAATTTTGGTCGATTGTTTTTTGTGAGTTCACGTTCTACTTTGCACGCTCCAGCGGGAATGGCCGCCTATGCGGCTTCTAAAGCAGGGTTGAATATGCTCGTGTCTTCTTTGTCCGAGGAGATCAAAAAATATAATATTAATGTCAACGCTGTTTTGCCCACCGTTTTAGATACTCCAGCGAATCGCAAAGACATGCCCCAGGCTGATTTTTCTACTTGGGTCAAAACAGAGGAGTTGGCTGAGATTCTTTTTTCTCTCACTCAGTCCTATGGAAAACCCATCAATGGAGCTTTGATTTCCGTAGCAGGAAGGCTATAAATGTTAAAATCTAAAATCGAAGTATCGCTCACTGATATTCGCTCTGCTCAAAAAACTCTGAAAAAATATCTTCAGCCCTCCCCTTTATTGTTCAACCCTTGGCTTTCTGAGACCTTTGGCTGTGAGCTCTATTTGAAACTTGAAAACATGCAGCCGATTGGTTCTTTTAAAATTCGTGGAGCGACTTACAAAATTTCACAGCTTTCTGCAGAAGAACGAAAAAAAGGAGTGATAGCTGCTAGTGCTGGAAATCATGCACAAGGGGTGGCGTGGGGATCTAAGCAGCTTGGAGTAAAAGCCCTCATAGTGATGCCCCAGAATGCGTCGCTTGTGAAAATTCAAAATACAAAAGCATTAGGCGCTGAGGTTGTTCTTGAGGGAGCAAACTATGACGAGGCCTATGCTCATGCACAGAAACTTGCAAGAGAAACAAAACGGGTGTTTATCCATGCTTTCGAAGATGCTTCGGTCATAGCAGGGCAAGGAACAGTGGCGCTTGAGATTTTAGAGCAAATTTCAGAAGTAGATTTTGTGATTGGTTCGGTGGGGGGCGGTGGATTGATGTCGGGTATTTCGCTGGCGTTCAAGGAGCTTCGCCCAGAGACAGCAGTGATTGGCTGTCAGGCGGAGGGAGCTCCCTCGATGATTCAGTCGATCAAAAAAGGCAAAGCCGTGAGACTGGATCATGCCAAAACCTTTGCGGACGGGATTGCAGTCATACAGGCGAGCGAAGCGATGCGGAAAATACTTGCATCTGGTTTGGACTCAGTGCTTCAGGCCGACGATGAAACGATTGCACGTGCCATTCTCACGTTGATGGAAAAGGCCAAAGTTTTGGCTGAGGGAGCAGGCGCACTGCCTTTGGCTGTACTTGACCAAATTGAAAAAAGAATCCGCGGGAAAAAAGTAGTTTTGGTGATTAGCGGTGGCAATATCGATGTGAATCTCCTTTCTCGGATTATCGATCGAGGCCTGATTCGTGCAGGTAGACGGCTCAGAGTGAATGTTTGGGTTTCAGACCGTCCTGGATCTTTGGCCAGGCTTACGAGTTTGATCGCTCAAATGGGGGTTAATATTTTGCAGGCTATCCATGATCGAAGTGAACCCTCTACTCATATTGACCAAACTGAAGTCGCTTTTACTTTAGAGACTCGAGGTCCTGCGCATAGCCAAGAGGTGATT
>JAHFAB010000422.1 GCA_023250795.1 Bacteriovoracaceae bacterium | reverse complement strand
TGAGTAGAAAAAATTGCTTTGAAATCACCAAATGGAAATCGATTGCCTTGGTAACCTAATTTGACTTCAAAAGCTTTTTCTCCAGATTTTAAGTCCAATAGTTTCAATTGTGAAAGTGTAATTTTTGAGCTCGTTTTGCCATGGCGAAAAAAAACAGGCACTGCAACAGCGATTTTTGCGCTCAAAAGCATGCTTACATTCTCAGCTTTATCTGTTGCAGGGCTTTTCATCTCTATATCGTCTTGTATGGGTTCAAAATAAATGTGGGCTCGATATTCGGCTTCATCCAGGGGTTTGTTTGCAAATATTAATATTCGAACAACTTGTTCGATTTGGGGATTGAGAGTGACTTCGTGTGGAGAATATCGAATGAGTTCGTTCGCAGGTCTTTCGAGTGGAGTGGGTTGGTTAACCTTTTCTAATGCACCACTGGGTTTCATTCGGTAAAAAACTGTTGAGATTCGATATTTCTCTGGTTTGTTTCCTATGAGTCGCAATGACAGATGGGCTGCTTTTTTCTGATCAGTGAGAAGAACTCGTGTGGGATAAACTTGGAGCATAGCGTTAGCATGGCTCATGCAAGACAACACTCCGGAAATAAAAAAGGCGACTTTGAGCATTTTCATTCACACAAAGTCATACCTAAGCTGGAGTGTAGATTCTAGAAAAAAAGAGGACCTGATTGCAATGTGCAACAAGGTCCTAGAATTTGGATTGAAATATAAAAAAATTAATACACTACTGTTACAGCAAACTGCCCGGCGTAGGCTCCAGGTGTTTGTGTTTGACTGAGAGCGGCTCGAGTTGCTCCTACGAGCAGCAAAGAAGATCCGGTATCGGCACTCAGCTGACCTGTATTTTCTGGAAACGACTTAAACTGATCTACATGTATAACCTTATCCGTACTTCCATCCCCAGTCGTAATAGTCGTTGATCCATCTGTAGGAAGAGAAATTGTGTAAGATCTCCCCTTTTCTCCAGCAACGTTGAAACTGGCATTATTTGTATTGTCATCCGAGCCTGGGGCGACAGTTTTTGCGGCATCTCCTTGCGGTGCTTCACCAAAGTTCAAATCAGATACTTTGGCAATGCTGAGCGCGGTGATGACAGATTGGCTGATATTCGCCGAGGCTGACGCGGCATGAGCAGAATGAGACTTTACAAGAAAACCAACACTGATTACGCCTACGGTTAAAAATAGGCACAGACTTTTACTTTTTAGCATGATTCCTCCCTTTTGAATCTAAAAGAGTCAACCCTGACTCTCGCTTTGATTTTTTACATTAGATCACGAAATCCGCTCATATGGGAAGGGGAAATTCGTAGCGCGGGTAACGCGGGGCGCGAGTGGTGATGTTACACGGCAATATCAAACCCATCCCAATCGTACTCAGGTTGAAGGGACTCTCTTTTTTGCCCCTTTTTGCGCATTTTTTTCAATTCAATGACACCCAGTTTGACAAGTTCTTGAACATCCTTCTGAACATTCTGCTGAGCACGATCTAGAAATTTTGCAAGTTGTCTGATGGATTCAGGTTTTTTATCTCGGATTGTTTGAATGATCCGTACCCTTTCACGACTGAGAACTTTTGAAATCCAAGACAAATCTGGAAAACCTAATACAAGATCATAATCGCCTTCGTAATTCTCTCCACTTTCAGCAGCTTTCCAAGTTTTTATAAACTCCTGGCCTGATTCATCAAAAGTCATGATTTTTATTTTAAATCGTTTTGCCTTCATGTCCGACATACATGGTATGATTAGATATACATATTGTCAACATTTATTTCGAACTACCCCCAGCTCTTCAGACACCAGCCCGCCATTTTGTATAGCAACCTTGCTCCTACATTGGCATCCCATTCACTCGCACCCGACGGATCGGGAGCTACTTCGTTCAAATCAAAGCCGATGATTTTTCGCCCAGATTTTGCAAGTGTTGAAATAATAAATAGGGCCTCATTAAAGTCCAATCCTCCCGGAACAGGCGTTCCAGTGTTGGGACAAAATCGAGGGTCAAGTCCGTCAATATCAAAAGAGATCCAGACGTTTTCAGGAAGTTCAGAAATTATTTCAGAGACGATTTTTTCCCAAGTTTCTCCGCGGTATTTTCTCTGAGAAAGCTCTAGGTCATAGTAGGTTTTAACGCGTTCTTTTTGCGAGCGGCAGTAATTGAACTCTTCTTCACAGAAATCTCGTATTCCAACTTGGACAAGTTTTTTGCAGGCGGGGATTTTTTCTAAAACATTGTGAAATATCGAAGCGTGGGACCAGGTAAAGCCCTCAAATGCTTTTCGAGTATCTGAGTGCGTGTCGAAATGTAAAATGCCATAGGAGGGA
>JAHFAB010000421.1 GCA_023250795.1 Bacteriovoracaceae bacterium | reverse complement strand
CGTCATCCGAAGTTCCTAAAGTGACGACGGAGAGCACTTGTGTTTCCCCTCTGGTGAACAGAGCAGATCCATGTGTTCTGGGGAGAACTCCAGCTTCTACAGAAATGGGTCGAATGGTTTTGCTATCTCTTCCGTCAATACGAACTTTATCGGAGAGGATCATTTCTCTCATTAGATTATATTGGAGGAGTTCAAAAGCGGATTTCACATCCTTTTCATATTTTGCGGCCGCTGCGGCGTCTTCTTTTTTTAGTTTGTCTGTGACCAAGGCCTCTACTGTTGCCTTTTTGGTTTGATCCACACTGAGGTATCTCTCGGCTTTGTCTTTTGTACGAAGTGCTTTGGCCAAGCCTGATTTTGCCTGTTTTTCCACCTCTTTTTTGAGAGAGGGTTCGACTACGGCGGGGACAAATTCACGCTTTGGTTTTCCACATAAATTTCGTAATTCGTCGATGATCGCACAGACTTTTTTGATTTCTTCATGGCCTTTGAGAATGGCCTCTAAAACTTCTTCTTCTGGAACTTCGCGGGCTCCGCCTTCAACCATCATGATGGCGTTTTTGGTACCAGCGATGATGATCTCAAGATCGGTTTGGCCCTGTTCAATTTGAGTCCAAGAAGGGTTAGCCACATACTTCCCTTCGATGCGTCCTACACGGCAAGCAGCCGTGGGCCCTAGAAACGGAATATCCGAAATATGAAGAGCGGCCGAAGCTCCAGCTGCCGCGGCGATATCCACATCGGCTTCCAAATCTACAGAGAAAACAGAGGCGACAATTTGTGTGTCATAGCAGTAACCCTCTGGGAAGAGAGGGCGAATGGGGCGATCGATCATTCGCGCAGAAAGAGTGGCTTCCGAAGTAGGTCTGCCTTCTCGGCGGAAAAAACTCCCCGGGATCTTTCCAGCGGCGTAATATTTTTCTGCAAATTCGACCGTCATTGGGAAATAGTCCACACCCTCTTTGGGTTTGGAGCTCGAACAAACAGTCACTAGTACACGAGTGTCTCCATAGCTGACAAAAACGGAGCCATGAGCTTGCTTTGCAAGTTTTCCGGTTTCGATGGAGAGAGTTTTCCCCCCAAGTTCACATTCTACGCGATGAATCATATTCTTAGCCTCCTGATACCCTGAGTGGCGTTCGGGGCCACCGGGGTCTGATTGATTTAAATAAAAAAATAGGGTTGGAACTACTTTCGTAGCTCAAGTGCCTCGATCAGCGTCTGGTAGCGCTTTTGATCGGTTTTTCTCAGATAAATAAGCAACCGCTTGCGCCGACCCACCATCTTAAGAAGACCTCTTTTTGAATGATGGTCTTTCTTATGGTCTCCAAAGTGTAAATTGAGTTCATTAATGCGGCTAGTTAAAAGAGCCACTTGAACTTCTGGGGTCCCAGCACTTGGGCTTCCGTTTGAGAATTTCTTAATAATTTCAGCCTTTTTTTCTTTGATTTCTGTTTTTCCTGCCATGTCCTCTACCTAACTTTATTTACGCTTTTTGTTCTTTTTTATATCGTGGTTTGGATTAACACGCTCTTCGGGGACCTGTAAAGCCGAAAGATAGTGTACCTCCGAAATACTCTTCTGGTTTGATTAAGAGCCTCATTTTATCGCAGAAATCATCCATGATTCTTGCGGACGACATCCCTGTCGTCCGCCTTTAGCGATAAAATGAGGCTCTTAATCAAACCAGAAGAGTATTTCGGAGGGCGATACCCTTCGGAGTTGGGATATTGAGTGGGTTTTATAGACAGACAGATTTTTATTGCTAAAAGGATCGACCAGGACGGGAGATCCTGACTCATGGACGAGTGCTGCAATAAAAATCTGTCTGTCTATAAAACCCACTCAATATCCCAACTCCTAAAGATACGCCTTCAGAAACTCCCGCAGTTTTTGAACTACTTTTTCCTCAATCTGGCGGGCGCGTTCCCGGGTGAGGCCATAGTCATTGGCAATATCTTGGAGTGTTTTGGGGGGATCTCCTAAGATGCGTTCTTTTAAGATTTGGAGTTCTTTCCCAGAGAGCAGTTTTTGAAACTGGGGGAGTTTCCCTTTGAGAAGCTCCAAAAGTTCAAAATGAGAGAGGGCCTCATCTGCGCCCTCTTGATCATCTGAGAGCTGGTCTAAGTGCAGTTCTTTTCCAGTCTCTCGATCTAGTGGGGTGTCCAGAGAAAGTTCTGAGCCTTGGCTTGAGAGCCGCTGTTGCATCTCAATGACGTCTTTTTCTCTCACATCTAATTTTTCAGCCAGGAGTTTAGGGCCCGCCAAAAGGCCTTGGGATTCTAATCGTTCCTTTTCACGGACAAGGTGATAAAAGAGCTTTTTTTGAGCCTGGGTGGTG
>JAHFAB010000420.1 GCA_023250795.1 Bacteriovoracaceae bacterium | reverse complement strand
CTGTTGAACCTCCCCCAACATTGGTGCTCTGGGTAAATCGATGACCTGATGTAATAGCTAAAGATCCCGTTCGAAATACACCTTTTGTTGAACCTAAAGTGAGCAAAGAACCCCCGCCCACAGCCACTCCCCCACTCCCTGATTCATTGACTCCATCATCTATTAAGTCAATCTTTCCTGATGAGCCTGGCACAGACAGACCTACAGCCTCATGATATATGCTAGGATTGCTAAAAACGCCTGTGTCTAAGAGAACTCTCTGGTCACCCTGAACAACAGTAGTTGTATTTCCCTTTCCAACCCGATAATAAACCTCTCCAGAAGTGAGGCCTTGGATTTTGACCCAAAGTCCTGCTTTATAAATATGAGCAGAATAACCTGAAGTATCCGAAAAAAACTTAACTTCATACATCCGTACACCTGAAAGATTAAACCCAGCTGAAGTCTCATCAAAAGCAGAACTCACTTGCATATCAGGGGCACCAGCAGCTGTTGAAATCAGTGAAGCGGGAACTTGGTTTTGAGTATCAAATTCATATAGAGCAGCTTTTGAAGAATGCCCTGACGATCCGGAAAGAACTGCCTCGAAAAAATACTGAACAGAAGATCCTTGAAATGCAGGTGCTGCCAGATTTTTTTTCCAAACTGAATCATTTCTTGAAAAACTAAAATTATTATTCACATCAGAAGTCGCAGTAGTATTTGCAACCTCAGAAGTACCCGCATCAAAATCATTCGAAGCCAGTGGAATATAGATTTTCGTCTTTGTGGCCGCTGTTTGTTTCACTAAGATACGAGCGGCATAAAGACGAAGATCCGTAGAAGAACCGGTCGCAGAAAACTGAACGCGATAATTATTGATTCCAACACTCGGAGTAATAGCAACCCTATATCGAGTAATCGGAGCTGCACTTGCAACAAGAGTGATTGTAGAGCCAAACACTGTATTGGAGGCACTATCCACTAAGCTGATAGTTCGAGCCACGGTATCATTATTTTGCGCCACCACTTCGAAGAAGTAACTTGGATTTCCGTCGTAGTCATTTGTGTCAAAACTGGTACGAGTTTCATCAAAGACTTTTGCCGAAGTTCCTGACAACAAATTCATATCAGCAAGCTCAATGGGGACCTCAAGGTTCGGCGGTCCACTTACCCCCCCCCCGCCGGCCTGCCCTCCCCCCGCTTGCCCACTATTGCAATTCATTTTACGTTTCTCTTGATCAGAAGAAACTAAAGAATCATAAGTGTTTGCAACCGCGACCACCTGATCTGCAAAAAGACCTAAAATACGATTCCCTAATTCATAAAAATCAGCATTATTGTTTTCAAAATGGTAGTGATTGTCTGAATTTTTACAAAAAGAGTTTGTTAAATCATTCACTCCCACCACCTGGATCACACGATTTGGCCCAGAGGGAACACGAAGCGAGATGGTTTGATCAGATGCACCGATTGAAAAAGGAGGGCTAGTAATTCCGGGGTAGGAACAGGAAGAGGTGTGATTTAAAACCTGATTTAAACGATCTAAAGAACCATAGTCTCCGTCAGCGGGGACTATGTCAGGCCCCATGACGTTTACAGCCAAACAAGAAAACTGAGTGAGATTGAGTGGAGGAGAGGACAGCACAGAACGCGAAGGCACAAACTGAGAGATCAGATCAAAGTCCGACGTTTTTTCCTGAACGCCATCAATTTTGAGATTGAGGTTAAACCACCCCTGAGTTTTAGGGCTCAATGAGCACGAAATAAAACCTAGAAGTATGAGACAGCTCCCCCAAAATCGAACCATGAAAGACAGAATACAGGGTAATTTTAGTTTTGGAAATACGGAAAGGGAGGGATTCGAACCCTCGTTACGGTGTTACCCGTAAACACGCTTTCCAAGCGTGCTCCTTCAACCACTCGGACACCTTTCCATTTTTCATGGGTTAACATGGTTAATCAATAGAGTCCACGCGTAGATAAGTATGAAAAAGTTTTTCTTGACTTCATGTGCCAACCCCCCTAAAAGGCACTTGGACAGGGACTTTTAACCAAAGGGGGAAATCATGAAATATCTAAATCTAGGTTTTATTTTGATTGCGGTGGTAGTTTTTACTGGGGAAAGGGCTTTTGCAGTAACACGAGTCGAGAGCGTCTTTTCGGTGTGTAAATCAGGTTATTTTAACGTAGGTTACAATAGGCACATCCAAGAGGAGTGCTTTGAAACAGTCAAATCGCCAAATAAATTTGACTCTCTAGCCACTGGGGTTTGCGCATCACAACTGGGAGAAAAACCAGAGGTGATCGTTGCGTGTCTTAAGACCATCTCTAACCGCTCTTATACAGAGGCCAACTTATACT
>JAHFAB010000056.1:3921-8998 GCA_023250795.1 Bacteriovoracaceae bacterium | reverse complement strand
CATAGATTTTCCTCTAGCAACATGAGATAATTGACTTTTATACTTCTGATTTGGGGAGAAGATGACAGAACAGCTCAATAAAACTGAACAATGCGATGCGTCAGCGGTGTTTCGAGAAATAGATATTTTAATTCGAGCACGGTATCCTATCCTCTATCTTCTCACCTATGAGGAGTCTCGTGTTGAAAAATTCATATTGGACTTAGCCAACTCCCATAGCAAAAAGCTCTTCGTTTGGACTGCAACTCAAGGATTGGTTCAGCGTTCTGGTTACGGAAATGTAGTTGCGAATGACGGAGCAGAGTCTCGTCTGAATGATCCAATTGAATTGCTGAAGGAGATTCGAAAGGAAAAGTCACCAGCACTTTTTCTTCTGAAAGATTTCCATCCCTTTTTGGATGATCCACATGTTGTCCGGTTGGTTCGAGATACAGCTTCCGCTCTAAAAAATTCATTTAAGACAATCGCGATTGTGTCTCCACGATTGAACCTTCCTCCAGAACTTGAAAAGGAAGTGACTCTCATTGATATCCCTCTTCCTAGTACCAATGAATTGCTATTTCTTCTACAATCAGTCTGTGCAACGTTACAAAAGAAAGATCCAAAACTTGTGCAACTTACAAGTGCTGACATTCAGATCATGGTGAAAGCTGCGCAGGGATTGACATTATCAGAGGCCGAAAATGTTTTTGCAAAGGCAGTTGTGAGAGATGCCGTACTTGATCAGCGTGATATTGATCTTGTACTTCGAGAGAAAGAACAGATTATTCGTAAGTCTGGCATTCTTGAGTTTTTCCCCTCTCAATCAAAAATGCAAGATGTGGGTGGCTTAGATCGACTGAAAGAATGGCTCAAGATTCGTGGTAAGGCTTTTACATCAGAAGCTGCAAAATTCGGACTTCCCATTCCGAAGGGAGTCCTTTTATTAGGGGTTCCTGGTTGTGGAAAAAGTCTGACAGCTAAAGCAATCGCAAATTATTGGCGAATGCCACTACTTAGGATGGATCTTGGTAGGATATTCTCAGGTCTTGTTGGTAGTTCAGAAGAGAATATGAGAAAAGCAATAAAGGTTGCAGAAAGTATAGCTCCCGCGATTTTATGGATTGACGAAATAGAGAAGGGACTATCAGGAAATAGCAATGGTAACTCTGATTCTGGGACCGCTGCACGAGTGTTCGGCACACTACTCACCTGGATGCAAGAAAAAGAAGCCAATGTTTTTGTAGTTGCCACTGCAAACTCAATTTCAAGTCTGCCGCCCGAACTATTGCGGCGGGGTCGATTCGATGAAATTTTTTTCACAGATTTACCCAGTCCCACAGGACGAAAAGAGATTCTCTCGATTCATTTGATAAAAAGAGGCCGTCGTCCAGAGAAATTTGATCTTGATCAGTTACTCGGGGTGACCGAAGAGTTTTCTGGAGCAGAACTTGAACATTGCATTATGGAGGCCCTGTTTTTGTCATTTCATGAACGAAGGGATCTAAAGACTGAAGATCTTCTACGCGTAGCTAAAGATACAATCCCTCTCTCGAAAGTCTATGCCGAAGAATTAAAAAAATTGCGTGCATGGGCTATAACTCGAGCACGATTTGCCGAAAGTCAACCAACACAAGCTGGCAATCAAGTAACCCATCTCGAAGTTAAAGGAATTAGCAAAAAAGGAATAGCTTCATGAGTTGTTCCGTCGAATGTATCGTCGCGATTTTCACAATTCCGAAACTTCTAGCAGTGATCCAAGCAATGGCTGCAGTCGTAGCAGAACAGGCAACCTCTTTGAGCAATGAGGATTCAATAAAAGTCAAACAAGACAAAGAAATCATCGATTGCGTGGGGAATAAAATTCCAGTCGATCTTGTTCTGCAAAATACTCATGGCGACCGTATCGGAATAAAAGCACAGCCTCCCAAAGATGGCCCCGAGGGAGTTCAAGAGCAGCCACTTGAATTCGTATTTGAAGATAAGAATAGCAAAACGGCAAAAAAGACGGTCGACAAGATCCGACAAGCGTATGCACGAATTCAAATCCTGAGTGACCTCAAGAGGAAAGGCTACCAGAACGTTAAAGAAGAAAAACTTCCGAACGGCGCGATTCGACTGGTGGTACAAAAATGGCAATAAAAAAGGAAGTGCACGTCACCATTGCTCCTGATGGTATGGTGACTCTAGAAACCCGTGGATTTAAAAGTGCTGAATGCGAGGAAGAACTCAAATCCGTCGAAAAATCCGTCGGTTTAGTCAAATCACGGGCCAGAACCAAGGAATATTATGAATCCGCCACAAAAACTAGGCACATCAAAGATACCTCAACAAAGTGACATCGTGATCGATCCGGATGGTCGAGTCCATGTGAGTTTTTTCTGGGATGATTTAAGGGGTTTGACGAAACCAGCATCGGATATTGCCTTTCGATTTATTGAATCTACAAACTCCACTGTTTATCTTAAAAACGCACCAAAATTCACGGAGATTGATTCGTTGAAGGAAGAATACCGTACTTGCAACCTTTGCTCGAAAGCTTGTGGCTTTGATCGGACTGAGAAAGCACATCCTCGCTGCGGAGACTGGCAGCTTCGCGTAAGCACCTCTGGATTAAGCCTTGGTGATGAAGCAGTTGTTTCGGGTGAACGCGGTTCTGGCGTTATCATGCTAGGAGGTTGCCCGCTCAAATGCCCTTCCTGTCATAATCCGGAAATGGTTGCGGGAGGAACACCTTTTAGTCAGCAAGAGCTTTTCACACTAGCATGGGATCTTGCCAAGCGAGGCGCCCATAATCTTCAGCTCTTATCTCCTACTGTCCACATTCCTATACTTCTTTCTGTGCTTCACGCGCTAAAAGAAACGAATTATCCAATCCCGATAATTTTTAAATCGTCTGGTTATGAAACCGTGGAACAGCTCCAGCGTTTTTCTGAGTTGATTGATGTTTACCTTCCGGATTTCAAGTTTGGCCCTTGTTCAGAATGGGGTATTAAAGCCAGCGCACGAAATTATTTTGAAATAGCTACTGAAGCAATCCATGAAATGTTGCGGCAGACTGGGCGGTTTTCGGTCGGAGTTGATGGAACGGTGAGCCATGGAGTTCTTGTGCGCCATGTACGTATACCCCTTCCCATACAAGAGAGTGCTCAGATCGAGACCACACTCTTCGGATTCGCCGAAAAGGGTGCTCATATTTCGATTCTTAATAATTTCGTACCGCACGACTAAGACTTTCGGTCTAAAGTTGAGTCGAGTTATAATGGTTTTATGCGTTGTCCAAAATGCTCTCAAGATCTGGAAACCCCAAAAGGGGTAAATTCGCTCAAATACGGATTCTGCCCCAAGTGTGGCGGTCGAGGTATTGATTTCGGTCTTCTTTTACATCAAGCAAATCAACTTTATGTTCTTAAGTTGCTCAAAATTGCACGAGGGGAAACATCGCCTTCCAAGTTTCGTTGTCCAAAGTGTAGAAAAACTATGAAAACAATTTTGCAACACCATGCTTGTCTTAACTGCCAAGTTTTTTGGATCGAAGATTTCGAGGCAGATCCAATGCTGAAGACTCCAAATGGAGAAAATGAAATTCCAGATAAAGAAATTAATGCTATTTTAAATGAGTTTGCACTTGCTGCTGCTGAAAAAGTAAAGCGGCGTTGGGGCATACTTCAGTCTTTAGTCCCTTCTTTAAAAAATAATTCTGAAGCTAAAACATTTGCTCCTGTGACCTATTTTCTTACTGCTTTGATGGTCATGCTTTTTATACTCCCGATTTCTACTCCGTCTCTTGATCTGCCAGAGCTTTCTCCAAATACTGAAAACTTTCTTATTCGGGGGAGGCGTTATCATCACACAACATATTACGTCTATAATCAGCGCACAGTGCGCCAATTTGAAAAAGGCGTGTGGATGGGGTTTGCTCCATTTTCGGGTGACTTTTCAAGAATCTTCCATATAGCTTCTGCATTTTTCTTTCATCTTTCATTATTTCCATTGATCCTTGCGCTGGTGCTACTCAACCTTTTTGGAGTACAAGTCGAACGATATCTTGGATCTTCAAGATTCCTGACTCTCGTACTAGTTTCTACAACAACTGGTTTTGTAGCTGCGACCCAGCTTAATTCATTTGGTGCCAAGGATTATCTTATTGGCTCTATGAGTGGCATTGCCGGAGTCCTGGGTTTTTACGCTCTCGCTTGGTTTACAGGGGAACGACCCAAAAACTTGAAGTTTCGGCCCATACTTCCACTTGGGTTTGGGACGCTATTGATCATGCAGATTTCTCAGATCCAAGCCAACTTTGGAGGGTATTGCCTATCCTACGGAACTGCACCTTGGTTTGGCTTTCTGATGGGGGCACTAATGACGAAGGTGCTGTGAGTCTTTTTTCAACTCTATTTTCCAAGTACCCAGCGGAGAAGTGCAATCGGAAACACAGCATAGACACAAATTTTAAAAGCGAATTCCACTATTCCATCAAATCCGAGAACATGATGCTCAGCTAAAAATAGAACAACACTTACAGCACAGATGGCGATAATTAATATTTTTGCCTTCTTGTTGAAAGCGGTGGTATTTTGTTGTTCCTGATCTAATGCCCGATCTACTACTTGGTCGAAGCTATTCTTATGATCTAGCTCGCGAAGTTGTTCCTTGCGGCTTTTCTCTTCTACTCTTTCGTCTGATGCCGGTAGTACACCTGGACGAAGCTCAAGTTTTTTAAAACGATTTTCGTCTTCCATTTATTCATTCCCTTGATCAAGTAAGTTCTTTTATTAAGGTAACATGCAAGATGCAACGGGGGAATGGGCTCCTTTCATTCTCATACCAAAGCCTTCTTAAAAAAACTGATCATCACGTCGTCTGCTATTACTTCGTCTCTTTTCGTATCTACCCGGGGGCCTCGCAGTGTGTTTTCTCCCGCAGATACCAAAGTCGGTGTGCAGACGCGAACAACGGTGCCTTTCTTGAAAAAAGCAGTTTGGAATCTTCAGACTTGCCATCAAGCATCACAAAGTCGCCCAAGGCCGATTTTATAGTTCCGAGAATGCACAGTGCCGGGGGCTAACGCAACCAGCGACAAGCAAGGGGTTAATTG
>JAHFAB010000056.1:0-3911 GCA_023250795.1 Bacteriovoracaceae bacterium | reverse complement strand
TGGTTAATTGGCAATCTTCTTTTTAAACTCATTAAAAGCTCCCTTAGCTCCTTCTGAAAAACACCACTCTCGAACTCGCGCTAAATCAAAGGGCTGATTTCTTGCAACAAGGACTGCCTGGTCTAGGCATTCTCGCACTTTAAAGTGAATGTAGGATGCAAGTCGATCTCGAATACAGTCGGTGGGTGAGAGAATTTTGAGAGTCTGGCCTTCAAACTTTACGTCATGTGGGTGAATTTTATAATCATCACCAATGGAAAGTGGGCCAGGTGGAAATTCAATAATCAAATGTGAACATACAGGATGTTCGAAGTGACGACCTCTCACTTTCTCAAAACCCGGTTTTTTAAGCACGGCTTGTATTTTATCACTTAAACCTGCTCTAGAAACAAAATCTAAATCCCCCGAGCGATAAGCGCCTTTTGAGTAAACTGATACTACAGCACCTCCTACCAGAACAGACTCAATGCCTGCCTGAGCAAGATAATAGCCCACATATTTCCACAATTCTTCTTCAGTGCAAGTCTGTAAGTTTGGTTTTTCATAATACAGGCTTACCTTTCCTTCGAGGTCGCCTCCGCTCATGAAATAATTTTTCCCGCTCGTTTAAAGTAATATTTTCATAGGTAATTTCGATGACTTTTTTGAGTGGGGTAGTGTATGCAGATTTTGGGTTGAATTGATAAAGCCTAGTTTTGCCAACTGTACGTGATACCAATATCCCTGCATTCTCAAGACGACTGAGTTGCCTAAGAAATGGACTGACCACAGAACCATAATCCCGAGCAATGCCGCGGGCATGAATTTCACTATAATGAAAAAGATGGAGAAAAATGCGCTCTGTTGTCCTGTTTCCAAATAGAATTTCTAGCTTCATTAGAATAGCATATACCCGTTTTGAGTTCATGTGAACTCATTTTAGGTTCTATGTACAGTTTTGTTTATCACTCTAAATAAATCAAAACTGTTTTAGTTATCAATTTATTTGTCAGCACTTTAGATTAAGATAAATGCTGGATTTAGGTACTCTTTTATTGAAAGGCATCTGGACAGCTTGTTAGATCTAATACAGTTCCAACTGTAGGGAAACCCTTGGAGTAGAAGCTGCCACTTCCTTTCATACTAGATGCGTACAATCTAGTTTCTGAACCACTTTGAAAAAATTGCCACCCTTTTTCATCACTAGTGAAAAACTCAAGCGTATAAACTGCTTTAGGCAATGATCCATCTGGTTTGTTCTCCTTTTGCAAAAATTGAGCGCTCAGCGCTTTTTGCTACTGTATTAAGTACACCATATTTATGCTCATATGATACCATAAAAATACCAGCACATTGACATTAGTCATTTAAATATTTTATGTTTTATTACATCAAGTTAGCGCCATAATGCCTGCATATGCAGGCCATAATAAGACTCCACTCATTCCATCCATTGGTAGGCTAAGAGCGAACTATCCTACAACATGCAAAAACTTACCGCGTTTTTGGAGAGTGCTTCTTCCGCCATTCCAGGGGATTAAGGCCCCATGAATCATTCAGTTATTAACCGCAGCATCAGTCCCTGCCGTTTACTTTGCTTTTGCTAGGTAGATTGCGGAATAGTCTTCGGGATAAACCGCATCTACGAGCTCAAAGCCAGATTCACCAATCTCTTCCTGTATCCCGCTATCTTCCGCGTAATACCGGTTCCCGGGTTTATTAATTCTTGTAGTGGAATCGATAGTAGGTCGAATTTGCTACGGAATGCCTACCATCGAGCTAAGCAGTAGCCGTCCCTGCGAGGGTTTTAATGATGAATGACAGAACCTTAGCCATGTTTTCCGATCCGCACCTATTAAACAATGAAGAAACTGGTGGGCAACAATGAGGTCAAATTCATTTGTGTAAATCTGCCCATTCAAAGCATCTCCACAATAGGTCCGAGCATTCGCAAATGATCGAGCACGGTCTGAAGCATTTCTGGCAGCTGTTTCAGAAAAGTCAAATCCCTCATATGATTTTGGGTCTCTCTTCAATACTTCCAACGCAAGCCAGCCACCGCCACAGGCCACTTCAAGAACTCTATCGTAAGAAAAAACTATTTTTGTGAGGATCCTTGTTATTTGTTCGTTCGTTATTTCCATCTGCTGGTAACAGTCAAGTGTCTTCTCCCGTTGATACTATGGTTCAGCGTCGTAGTAGGCTCGTCTTTCCATCTGAATATAGTGTAAATGGCAAATTGATTTTTCGGAACTGGAAAAATCTGTTTTAAAAGTATCTCCCTCCGGTAAATTTATTAAGACTATCGCAAAGGATATTCGGTTATCACTCCACAAGATTGATGATCATCGGAATTTGGCTGGGGCGCTAGGATTCGAACCTAGGAATACTGGAATCAAAATCCAGGAGCTTACCACTTGCCGACGCCCCAATATCAAAGATTAGTCTATGCGTAACATAACTGTGTGCAATGGGCAACCGAGCGGGTGAAAACTATTTTGGAGGTTCTGATTGAGGTTCTGGATCAGGTTCAGATTCTTGTGACGAAGGTGATGATGCTTCACGAGGAGGTTTCTTAATTTCTGCGAGATAAGCTTCTAGTATTTTTTTCTCCATCACAGTTCGTGTTTCTTGATTGAGGGGGTGTGCAATATCTTTGAAAGCCCCATCTTTTCTTCGTTTACTTGGCATGGCTACGAAGAGTCCAGCGTTACCACCAATAATTTTGAGGTCACGCACCACAAAACAATTATCTAAAACGATTGTGATATAGGCCTTCAGTTTTTCTTCATTCACCGGGAATACTTTGACTTCTGTAATTTCCATGGTGCTCTCCTCATTCTATTGTAGAGGACAGGAATTGAGATTTCAAATTGGGTAAATGGGGAGCGTCAAAAATTAAACTATATGAATTTAAAAAATAGAAAAAATTATTTAAATTAAGAAGTTACGGCAATGCGACGCATTTTGGTTATTACAACTCTTTGCGTTAAAATAATCGTGCTTAGCGCTAGGGTGAGACACTTTGTAGTCAGTCAGTTCTCAGAACGTTAAAAGCGTGTCGCCTGGAGGGCGACCAAGAGGCACACGGAAGTGTGCTCCACGTAATGAGAACTGACTGACTACAAAGTGTCTCACCCCAACGCTAAGTCCGGTATTATTTCAAATCCAAAACAATAACCAAAAACCCTTCGCTATTCTGTGGTCCCACCCTTCGCACTCTTAAGAGGTAACTTTTTTTCTCTTTCACAGTAATATAAAAAGACTCTACACCTATACTAGGTTTTCGGTCTACTTCGACGATAATATCTCCTCGAATAATTCCAGCTTTGTCAGCGGGGGAGCCATATTCTACATTTGACACAAAAACTCCCGACAGTTTTTCAGGAAGCCTGAGTTCTTTCACAAGTTCTTTTGTCAAATCTTCCAACTCCATCCCTGTTTTAATATGAGAAGCAAGTTTATCTTTCTTATTTGGTTTAGAGTCTTTTTCTGCGAGTTGTTTAGAACCTGGCCGCAATGAAACCTTAATTTTAAGAACCATTATTTCACCATTACGAGAAACTTTAATGGGCACCTCATCGCCGACTGGAATTGCAGTCACTTCAGTCACAAGCTCTACTGAATCATGTACAGGTTTTCCGTTAAACTCAGTGATCACGTCGTAGGCCTTTATCCCAGCCTTGTCTGCTGGCTCACCTGGGTAAACATCGACGACCATTGGAGCTTGGAGATCTTTAGAGATGTTCAATTTTTTTGCAATCTCAGGAGTGAGTTCGCCGATCTGAACTCCAATGTAACCTCTGGCAACAGTGCCCTTTGTCTTAAGCTGTGGAAGTACTTTTTTTGCCAAATTGATGGGTATTGCAAAACCAATTCCCTGTGCTCTTTGATCAATTGCGTTGTTGATACCAACAACTTCTCCTTTGAGG
>JAHFAB010000419.1 GCA_023250795.1 Bacteriovoracaceae bacterium | reverse complement strand
AGTAGAACAGCTTTTAAAAGAAACCATTGCCCTTTTGGGGGAAAATATTTCTATTCGACGCTTTATGCGTTATGTTTTGGGAGAAGGAATACAAGAAAACACACCCAGCTAGGCTTAACATTATGGCAGCAAAGTCCAACACAACTACCAATACAACTAAACGAAGTGAACCGTATCGCAGGGTTTTATTAAAAATTTCTGGTGAAGCGCTTGCGGGCCAAGTGGGTCACGGCATTGACAATGATTTTCTCAAAGTCCTGGCGCATGAGATCAAAGAAATTCAAAAGTTAGGTGTTCAAATCGGAATTGTCCTGGGCGGAGGAAATATTTTTCGTGGCATCCAAGGTGCCACCAAAGGGATGGATCGCGCTTCGGCCGATTACATGGGCATGCTTGCCACTGTCCTCAACTGCCTCGCATTACAAGACGCATTAGAGCATGACGGTGTGCATACTCGCGTGCAATCTGCCATTGAGATGCAAGAACTCGCGGAGCCTTATATTCGACGAAAAGCTGTGAGGCATTTGGAAAAAAATCGAGTGGTGATCTTTGGAGCAGGGACAGGGAACCCCTATTTCACAACAGATACGACTGCGGCCCTACGCGCCATGGAAGTTGGATCTGAAGTCGTCATCAAGGCCACAAAAGTGGATGGGGTTTACGATGCCGATCCCATGAAATACCCCAAAGCTAAGCTCTTTACCGACCTCACTTATTTGGATGTTCTACAGAAAGGGCTCAAAGTGATGGACTCCACTGCAATTTCTCTCTGTATGGATAATCAATTACCGATTATAGTGTTTAACTTAAACGAAAGAGGCGCACTGAAAAAAGTAGTTCAGGGTCAAGCTGTTGGAACCCTTGTACATTAATGAGAAAGTCAAAAAGAGGGGCTATTTATGTCTAAAGTAATGATCGATTCTATGACTCAACATATGGATAAATGTCTCCAATCTCTGAAATCCGAATTAGCCAAAGTCAGAACAGGTAGAGCTTCCACTGCCCTCCTCGATTCTGTACGCGTGGATTATTACGGTTCACACGTTCCCATCAACCAAGTTGCAAACGTCACCACTCCAGATGCTCGAACCATCCAGGTCGTACCATGGGAGCCCGGCACGTTAGCTGCGATTGAAAAAGCCATTTTAGCAGCAAACATTGGACTCACGCCAAACAGCGATGGGAAATTGATTCGCGTCCCACTTCCCCAGATGACAGAAGAGCGAAGAAAAGAAATGGTAAAATTGATCAAAAAAATGGGAGAAGAAAGTAAAGTTGCAGTCAGAAATCAGAGACGTGACGCGAACGAAGAAATCAAAAAACAAGAAAAAGCAAAACAGCTCTCGGAAGATGAAGCCAAAAAAGCGATGGAGCTGATTCAAAAAAAGACGGATGAAAAATCAGTTGAAGTCGACAAAGTCATTGCGGGAAAAGAAAAGGAGATCTTAACTGTTTGACGCCACCTAAACGAGCTCCCAAGCATATTGCCATCATCATGGATGGAAATGGTCGCTGGGCAGAACGTCGTGGATACCCTCGAATTTTTGGACATATTCGAGGCTCTTCACGTGTGAAGCCCATCGTCCGAGAGGCAGATCGCCTCGGAGTGAATGCGCTCACCCTCTATGCATTTTCCACTGAGAATTGGCTGAGACCAGAGAGTGAGCTACGCGTGCTCTGGAAATTACTCAAAAAATACTTTGTCAAAGAGTTCGAAGAGCTGAAGAAAAAAAACATACGCATGAGAATTTTAGGGGAAGTGGATCGCCTAGCCCCTGAGATCAGAAAAGTCTTAGATCCCATGTTAGAAGGTCTCTGCCAAAATACAGGGCTCCAACTCAACCTCGCGATATCCTATGGATCTCGCAGAGAGCTTGCTCGTGCAGCCAGACTCTTTGCAGAAGATTGTCTGGCAGGAGTTAGAGAGCCTGAAGACATGAACGAAGAACTCATGCAGCATTATCTTTGGACTTCAGATCTCAAAAAATTTTCTGATGTGGACTTGGTGATTCGTACGAGTGGAGAACATCGAGTGAGTAACTTCCTACTCTGGCAATCTGCTTATGCTGAATTTGTTTTTACAGATGTGTGTTGGCCTGATTTTACACCTGAGCATTTGAGAGATGCCATCCGCGAATATTCCAACAGAGATCGCCGATATGGACAAATAGAAGTGGCACAACCCGTGAGTCTTCTCCAATGAGTGCCGGAAACTCAGGGAGCTCTGGAAGCGCTCATTTTCAGGGACTACAAAAGAGGATAGCAACTGGAGTCCTCGGGGGCGCTTTTTTAATCGCTACTCTTATCTACGGGGGACGATTGGGTTCCGCATTACTCGCTGTCTTGTTTTCT
>JAHFAB010000055.1 GCA_023250795.1 Bacteriovoracaceae bacterium | reverse complement strand
AGCCTAGATTTAAAAGAAAGTTCATGTTGTTGAGCTAAAATCGTAGTTGGAACGAGTACTGCGACTTGTTTTCCGTTTGAAATGGCACGAAAAGCAGCACGAATAGCTACCTCTGTTTTTCCATAACCGACGTCGCCACAAATAATGCGGTCCATGATTTTTCCGACTTCTAAATCCTCGAGGGTCTCTTCGATGGCTTTCAGTTGATCTGGAGTTTCTTCGAAGGGGAACTGAGCCTCAAACTCCCTAAACTCGGCGTCCCTTGGAGAAAAAGCGAGTCCTTTTCTAATTTTTCTTTCTGCATAGATTTGTACGAGGTCAACGGCAAGTTTTCGGACAGCGTCTTTGACGCGCTCTTTTGCTTTGGTAAAATTTTGGCTACCCAGACGATCTAAGGGAGTTTGATCACCGGAGCCCACATATTTTTGAATGACGTTTAGCCGATAGACTGGAAGATAAAGTCGGTCTTTATTGGCATACTCTAAGAGTAAAAAATCAGAGGATGCTCCCAAAAAATCTAACCGAACAAGACCTTGATATCTACCGATGCCATGGTCAATGTGAACGACAGCATTTCCGACCGACAAATCTGAAAGCACTTGGAGTCCAGACCATTCTTTTGATTGTGAACGCACATGAGAGCGTTGAGTGTGGTGGCGAGTGCCAATCACTTCACTTTCTGTAAGAATGATTAAGCCTTCTGCAATCCATCGAAGCCCTGAGGATACCGAGCCCAAGGCAAGAGTAATGACGGAGGACTCTGGGAGTCCGTTGATTTTGCATGGGAGGCGATGTTCTTCGAGTAAGAATCTGATTCTTTCAATTTGGCTTTGAGTGGAGGCAAAGATAAGAATTTTAAACCCTTCTTTTATCCACAGATGAAACTGGGGCTCAAGTTCTCCAATCGAATGACGCGTGCCTCTAACCAGGTCCTGGTTGTTTTGCACAAAGATGCGGTGTTGATTGGGTGAGTAAGCGGTATCCTCCGATTTCTCCAAATCAGGAAGAGATGTCATTTCAAGAGATTCAAATGAAAGCCTAGATTGAGAGTCGAGTTTTAGCTTGAGGGAGGCGGTGTGTTTAAACAGCTCTTCAACTGGAGGGATCAGGGTTCCACTGCTCAGAGACTCTTGACATAGTTTGTTTTGGTTTTCTAAAAACCTTGTCCATTCAAGATCACATTGTGCGGAGTCATTCCAAATGATTTCACAGGAAGGCAAATAATCCCAAAGAGAGGAGGGAGGGTCATAGGCAAAGGGGGACCAAGTGTCAGAGTGATTAGGATAAACACCTTCATGGATGGAATCTAAAACAGGATCCCTGAGTGACCGTGAAACGCCGCGATCATCTGAGTAAGCTTTTAGTTTCTGCCTGACTAGGGGTACAGTTTGGCTGTTCATAAGCGCTTCACGCGCAGGGATGATTTTGAAGGTTTGTAAAAGTCCAGCACTTTTGCTCTCCGGAAGAGTTCTTTGCGAGTGTGGGTCAAATGGGCGAATTTTTTCTACCAAATCACCGTAAAGTTCAATTCTCACAGGATGCCATGAGTCGGGCGAAAAGATATCTATGATTTCTCCTCGCACTGAGAAGGTGCCTGGATCTTCCACGGTTTCAGTTTGGAGGTATCCAGACGCCAGAAGATGTGCGACCAGGGTCTCTCGAGATTCGATACTTTCTTCGGGGCGGAGTATGCGTGTATGACCTTCAAATAAAGCCTTCGGTAAAGTGGCTTGTGATGCAGCGGCCAAAGTTGTGAAGATCATTTGGGGTGGTTTTGGACTCAAGATAGAGCCAAGAACCAAAAGTCTCTTGAGCCGTGTCCGAATAGAGGGAGAAATAGGAGTGTATGGAGATTGTTCCCAGGTAGGAAATAGACAGAGGGCAGGTGTTTTCCCCAGAACTGCAAGAGAAAGGCTTTCTGTAAACTCGAAAAGCTCTTGTGCATCGTCTTCGTTTGGACATAAAACGATGCATGGATTTTTCTGGGTCTGAGTCCAGTGAGCCAAAAGCAGGGCTTTGGCTCCTGGCAAATGAGCTCCGCATACAGACAGTTTGTCCGTTGCGGATTGCAAAATTTTTGAAATTGGACTGGATAACATAATCGTTTCAAAGTATTTTTTTAGTCATTAGTTACTCAAAGGAGATAGTATGGCAAGTGGATGGGAAGTTTACTACGTTGTTTTTCTGTCCGCTGGCCTTGCCATTTCAATTCCCTTTGTATTGACTCTACTATCTGGGTTATTTTTTTCTGGCAAAAGAAAAAAAGAAGAAAAAACCATAAAAAACCCCATCAAGCGACAAGAGAGTAAACAAGAGAATAAAAACGACACTTTATTTAGAAAACGGTTGAACATTCGATTTTATCTTGGACTCAATGCTTCTATGATCTTGATTTCTCTAGCCTTAATGATGGTCCCTTTTGTTGGAGCATTCCACCCATGGTTTTCAAATGAGCTTAGGCTTGGAGCGAGTTTTGCATTGATATCAGTTTCTGTGTTTTCATTCGTGGGATTGCTCTATTCCATTAAGAAAGGTGATTTAAGCTGGATAGAAACTTTTCAGAGAAAGGAATAGCTTTGATGCGTGAAGCACGGTTTCGGGCAGTCGAAAAAGTACTGAAGTGGGCGAGAAAAAATTCTCTCTGGTATTTCAATTTTAGCACTGGATGCTGTCCAGATGAACTTTTAGATACGGTTGGGTGTCGGTATGATTTGGAGAGATTTGGTTGTATTCAAAAACAGGATCCAAGACAAGCGGATCTTCTTATTGTGAGCGGGGCCATTACACAGAAATCAGCGCCATATTTAAAAGAAGTATACGAAGTAATGCTAAACCCCAAATATGTTATGGCAATAGGATCGTGTGCAAGTACAGGTGGGGCCTATTGTCCCCCGTATAGTGACGCGGTGATCCCAGGAGTCCAGAACCTGATCCCAGTGGATATTTTTGTGGTGGGGTGTCCCCCCAGACCCGAGGCAATTATGCATGGAATTATTAAGTTGCAAGAAAAAATAAGTGAATCAAATGAGATCTGATCTTACAAAATGGACCATTGGACCATTTCTTGGTTTTCCACAGGGTTTTTCCCACGGAATTACTCAGGGTCCCATTAAGCTAGAGCTTTTTATCGATGGAGAAGTCATTGTTCATGGAACTGTCGAGACCGGGTACCTTTACCGAAAACTAGAAAAAGCAATTCGGCTCCATCCATGGGTTTCGACTCTTTCTTATGCAGGAAGATTAGATCCAGAAAATGCTGTTTTTGGCGAGCTTGTTCTTTGTTTGGCTGTTGAGAAGATTGGAAAAACCGAGGTTCCATTAAGAGCACAGAGAATTCGGGTGGTTTTGTCTGAGTTGGCAAGAATATCAAATCATCTTTCTTTTTTTGTGTCTGTTGCAAGGACAGTTGATTCTGAAATTATGGCGCAATACGTTTTGCGAGATAGAGAAAAAATTTTAGACCTCTTTGAATTGTTGACTGGATCTAGATTTTCATTGGGATTTCTCTGTTATGGTGGAGTGAGGAAGGATATAACGGATGGGTTTATTGAGCGTGTACTAGAAGTGTGTGAGCTTATTCAAAAAAGGATAAAAGAATATAATGACATCTATACTTTTAATGCCGCATTTATAAAGAGATCAAAAAAAGTAGGAAAACTGAGTAAAGAAATAATTATAAATTATGGAGTAACTGGACCCAACGCCAGGGCATCCGGAGTTTCTTATGATGTTAGAAAGGAACAACCCTACTGTGGCTATGAGAAAATAGATTTCAAAGTTCCAACAGGAATTTTTGGACAAGGTGATCCGAGTTGTGGAGATGTGTATCATCGATTTTTACTGCGGGTTTTTGAAATAGAGCAGAGTATAGAAATTTTAAAACAAGCCACAGAGCAAATTCCTGTTGGAAGGTTTAACGTAAATGAGAGTGTGCAATCGCTGAACGTTCCGAGCGGAGAGGCAAACGCGAGAGTAGAAAGTTCACGGGGAGTATTAGAGTGCCATGTGGTTTCAGACGGAAGAGCACAACCCAATAGTGTTCAGTTTTGGCCCCCATCTGTAGCAAGCGCAGCGGTTATTTCTAAAGTTATTGAGGGGATCAAAATAGAAGACCTTTTAGTGGTTTTGGCAAGCCTAAATATTTCTGTTTCGGAGATCGATCAATGAATGAATTGTTAGATGTTTGGGAGAAAACACTTAGAATTTCTTTTAGTCCGCCAAGGGGGGTCCTAGTTGTTATAGTTATTTTGTTTGTTTACTTGTTAGTACTATTTCCTTTTGCATATTTATTTGCTTATTTTGATAGAAAGTTAACGGCTGATTTGCAAGCACGGGTAGGTCCAAATCGAGCTGGATTTAGAGGGGTTTTGCAAGTTTTTGCAGATTTAGTAAAACTATTTCAAAAAGATCCAGCTTTCTTTTCGAGCGGCTTTGAAAAAGAAAATATTTGGTTTCATATTTACATTATGCTCCTTTTTACGGGAGTCGTTTTTTTACCGTTAGGGTCTTTGACGTTATTGATAAATACAGATATGAGCGCTCTCCTCCCCTTTTGTGCTGCGTTTGTTCTAGCTTTTTGCACTTTATTGTTTAGTCTGAGTCAGGGAGAGGTTCAGAGTAGTTTTGGAGGATTGAGAGTAGCGGTTCATGTTTTGTCTGGGGCTTTTCCCGCTCTTGTTGCACTACAAGCGGCATGTTTATATGCCGGTAGTTTTAGGTGGAGTGTTATTTCAGAATCACAAGGGGTTTTCCCTCAAAGTTGGGCAGCATTTACAAGCCCTTTTTTATTTATTTCATTTTGTGTTTTTATCGTTGGCGGACTAGTGATGTGGAGCTTGTCTCCTGAGGAGGGGGGGTTTTCGGTTTCTTCGAAACTGTCGGGAAAAAAGTTTTTTATATTTAGACTTGGGAGGTTTTATGGGCTCTTCTTATGGTCTGTAATTGCAGTTGTTTTATATTTGGGGGCATGGAATATGCCTGCGAGTTTATATGATGGACTCAAAAATTCGCAGGAATATCTGTTAATACTTTTTATCGAGTTGGGTGTTTTATTAGCAAAAACATTATTTTTAATGTTTGTTGTTACAGGCATTGTAAGGGTAAACCCTAAGATAAGAGTAGATCAAGCTACAGATCTATCATGGAAGATTTTAAGCCCGTTATCATTGGTTTCATTAATAGGAACAGTTCTTTGGAGTGGTTGGAGTTACATCAGATGAGACAATCTGTTTTTCAGTCGTTTCATGATTATTGTAGGACTATTTTCAAAGGATGTAATTCAGTTCTAGGCTCGTTTTTTTCAGCGCTTCCCTATTTGCTTAAGGAGGGAGCTAGCGAATTAAAAAAAGAAGTAACGGAGCAGTATCCAGATCCTGTTTCTTCGAGAACGGCGGCAGACTTACCACCAAGAACAAAAGGCCTTATTTATAATGAAATCGACAAATGCACTGGATGTAAAGAGTGCGAAAAAATATGTCCTGTAAATTGCATAAAAATTGAAACAGATTCAGACTTTGATCCAGCTAAGCTTTGGGTTTCTGTGTTTGACGTTGACCATTCAAAGTGTATTTTTTGTGGACTTTGCGTCGAGGTCTGTCAGCCCGATTCTCTTTTCCATACGAAAAAATTTGAATTTACTGGCTTTAAAACACAAGATTTATTGGAGAGATTTGGCCGTGGACCGGTTTCTCCTGAGCAAAAAGAAAAGTGGTTGGCACTCAGAAAGCTCCGAGAAGAAGAGGCGTTGGGTTTATGATTTTATGGTGTCTTTTACTGGTAACACTTTCTTCAGCCGTTGTTGCTGTTTTTACCGATGATTTTAGAAGGGCTGTCTTGGCATTTTGGCTCGCTGGGTTGGCGATGGGGGGGGTTTACTTATCTATCGGAGCAGAGCTTGTTGCTATAGTTCAGTGCGTAGTATCAACATTGGCGGCGGTTTCGATGACCGTTTATGCGATCATGTTTGGGGAGTATTGTAGGGTGGATTTTCGTACAAGGACTCAAAAGGGGGTGGCATTTGTCTATTCGATGGGGATAGGGGTTGCTTTTGTAGTTTTAGTGGGTTTGTGCGGTAAAAAATTAGAATTAAATGTTTCAGTTTCTAATCTTATACTGCGAGAAGCGCCGGGGCTTGTTTCTTGTGGGGAATTGATATTAAAAGAATATTTTTTAGCTTTTGAAATTTTAGTTGTCACGATGTTTGTGGCTCTAATTGGGTCAGGGGGAGTTGGTCGTGAGGAGCAGGATAAGTGATTATTATTTTTTCTGGAATATTGGGTGGTCTTGGTCTGGTGGCATTGATATATCGAAAAACATTTTTGGGGCTAATACTTGGACTCCAGATATTTCTGTTTGGTGCGGGGTTGATGATTGTATTTGCTGGGATTATTGCTAATTCGCCTATGCAAGGCTTTTTGCTGGGACTATTCATCTCTCTTAGTGTGGCACCACAATTGGTAGTTATCTATGCTTTGGTAGTAAGATTTTTTTCTTTGAAAGGCCAGACGCACGTAGACGCATTAAGCTCTTTTATAGAAAAGGAGCCCGAATGAAAGAGGAGATTTTTTTAAACAGCTTTGGGATTATTTTTTTATTGAGCCCTGCTGTTGGTGTGGTGTTGTTTTTTTTCGGGAAAAAAATTATAAGACAAGGAGATTGGCTTGCAGCAGCTTTTCTATTTGGTGAAGCGACAGTTTCATTGTTTTATTATAAACGGTTTCAATGGGGGTTGTACCCAGCTCATCAAAAAGCCTGGAGTTGGATATGGAATAAAAATGAAATTCCAGCGGTAAGGCTTGGTTTTTTGCAAGATAAAGTGGGGGTTCTTTTAGCTTTTGTTGTTTTTTTTATCTCCTTTGTTATGGTTTTACAAAGGAAAATTATTTCGCAAAAGGAGGGTGGAGAAAGATTTAATGCAAGTGTCATTATATCAAGTTTGGGTGTTGCCCTTGCTTGGATGGCGCTTACTCCTTGGTTTGGTCTGTTGGGTGTGGGGCTGATTATCACTGGCGGTGTTATTTCAATGAGTGCCGTGTGGCATAAAGAAAGTGAAGCGAATAGGCTTGGATTGTTTCTTAAAGAAAAGATGTGCGGACTATTTTTCTTGTTTCTTGGAATGTGCGTTCTCGCCAGTAATGCAGTAAGCACCGTAGGTGTTGCTATTTTGTTTGTGGGTTTAGTCGCCTCGCTTAATTTTTTTCCGTTTTATAAGTGGTTTTTAGAGGGGTCCAAATCGGAGTGTTTTTTAGAGTCTGTTCTAGTCCAAGTTTACTTAGGATGGGCGGGTTATTCGTTTTTATATAGATTGGAACCAGAGCTTCGTGCGACGGGATTTTTGGTCTGGATAGGGTGGTATTCTGTTTTTTCAGCTCTTTTATCGATATTAAGTGGTATTACACAAAAAAACTGGAAGTATGCACAAGGATTTTGGTTGAGCGGATTTTTTTCAATGGCAGTAGCAGCGCTATGTTTAATTGACCGAACATCTGGAGTCAGTTTGTTGTTATCCGGTGGAATTACAAGTGTAGCTTTTGTGCTTTTTGGCCTTTCATTTGACCAAAAAGGATGTGCAAATCAGAGCACGCGTAAAAAGTTTTGGTTTTCTAAGGTTGGTCTTGTTATTTGTGGATTGTCAGGAGTTGGATTTGTTGGGTTTCTTTCTTCATATGGAATCATTCATTTGATATCACGGTTTGTGGGAATCTCTGGCCTCTTTTTCCTTCAATCTGTCTTGATGTGGAAAATCATTGTAGATTGTTTGGAAAAACGGAAAACAGTAAGCGCTCCCTGGGTTTTAGTGCTTACTCCTTATTTTCTTTTGGTTTTGTCCTTTGGCTTTTTTTGGTCTGCATCTTTTTCTGGCTTTGAAGAAAATGATCTACTGGTTCGTTTGGGTTTCGATTTGTTGGTTGATTTGGAGAAATATAAAGTTGGCGCAAAATTGTGGACTCATTTTAGTATAATATTGTTATCCTTTATTTTCGTGTTTTGGAGGGTGGCTGAAAAAAAGGATTTTTTGGGTCGGATTGAACAGAGAGGGGCAATCGTTTTTAGTTTTTTGAGGGCGGCGTACCGGGTTGATGTTGTGTTTTCAAAATCATTAAAGATTTTATTATTATTCGAAAATATAATTGAAAAAAGAATGATTACGGGGATGTTTTTGGGTTGGGCCCCTCGATTTGTGTACAAGTGCAGTCGAGTGGTTGTTGTTGGGGTTTGTTTTGTTCAAGAACGATTTTCAGGTTTGGTTAACTCTACAATAAAATCTGTCTTTGTAATTTCTGCAAAGGCACTACAGTTAATTCAAAATGGGGGATTACAGTGGCACGTTTTTTTTGCGTTGGGTTCAGGGATGGTATTGCTGGTTTATTTTTTAAGATTTGGGTAATGGAGTTTTAATATGCCAAATAATATTTTGTCTTTGATGATTTTATTGCCGGTTTTCGGCGCGTTGATTCAGTGGTTTGAAAAAGGGCGCACGCCTTCATTGGCGAGATGGTTCGCGTTTTTAAGCAGTCTCCTCTCGTCTGTTTGTGGTGTGGTTCTTGTTTGTTTTTTCCAAAGAGGAAACACAGAAATTCAGGCTAAAGAAACCCATCCTTGGATTAGTTCTTATGCGATTAACTATGAAATAGGTGTAGATGGATTTAACATTTTATTGGTTTTACTAATAGCGGTGCTTTTTCCGATATTAATTTCTGTGGAGTGGAAAAGAGACCGAGGGGCGCGCGGTTTTCATGCTCTTTTATTGGTTCTACAGTCTTCTTTGCTGGGTGTTCTTTGTTCTCAAGATATTTTTTTAATGGTGTTTTTTTGGCTTTTGAGTTCCTTGCCGGTTTATTTTCTTGTTGGGATTTGGGGGGGGGCAAAAAAAGAAGACGCAGCTTTTCGTACCATCGTAATGAGTTCAATTGGGAACACATTTTTTTTCGCCGCACTCATTTTGATTTACTATTCGATTGATCCGCACTCATTTTCGATTGCTCAGTTGGCAAGTGGCAGACTTTCTGAAAAAAC
>JAHFAB010000418.1 GCA_023250795.1 Bacteriovoracaceae bacterium | reverse complement strand
AGAAAGTAATTCTGAAGAAAAAATCGTAAATGATCCAGTGTCCGAAGAAATACCACCCCAAGAAATCATGAGAGATAAAATGGTGGCACAGGAAATGCCCTATCTTTACAATCCGTCTACTCATCAACGGTTGTTTGCCACTCCTGATCCTCATTTTCAATTTTCTCAACCCGTTGGTGATGCCGTTGTTCCAGGGGGGGCTGCAAATACTCCTGATTTGGAAACTCTCAAGAAATACTTATTACTCAGAGAACAAGATGTGGCAGCTTTGTCTTCTCAGTTGAAAAGCACAAGAGAACAGTTGGGTTCTTTGGAAGAACTTTTATTGGTCGAAAAAGCAAGAAATGTAGAGCTTAGTCACATCGTTGATGAAAGCAAACGTAAAAATGACGATTTTGAAAAAGACAAAGCAGTTGAGACGGAAATCCTTCAAAAAGAGATCGAAGAACTCAAGTTTCAAATGAAGGCCAGATCTGATAAGGCTAGGATGTTGGAGAGCAAAGTGCGAGAGGCGAATGAAGAAACAGAGCGATTGAAAGAGAGAGTCAAGTCGGATATTCGTAAAATTCGTGTGAGAGAAAAAGAACTCGAAAATCGGCTAGAAATTTTGAGAAAAGATTCGGAAGCATTGATTGGAGCCAGAGAAAACAAGATTATTGAACTCAAGAGGAAGTTAGATTTGGTGGAGTTCAATATGGACCTTCTCCAAGATCAGTATTCCAGAGAAAAAGAAAATATGCAGAAAGTAAAAGAACGTTTCCAGAAAGCGAGTCAAGCTGTGAGGGTGGCTAATCGCATTTTAGATGATTCTTCTAGTGTGAGTTCAAATGAGTTTTCAGAAGAAGCAGAAGACGAAAAAATTGCTTCATAGTGTAGTATAAAAAAGGGTTCTAAAAAGGGTTAAAAGATGTCTGTAAAGAGTTACAATGTTCTCCTCATCGAAGAAGATCCAAAACAAACAGAACTCTATTCTGATCTGATTTGTGAAGTGGCTGAGTGTCAGGTTGACGTCATTTCGAGAGTCAAAAGCCCTTTTGATTGGGTGGGGCGGTTCAATTATCACCTGGTCATTATTGATGTATCTTCGATATCGACTGGAAAAAGACAGAATCTGGGTCCTGATGGTTTGAGTATTTTAGAAAAAATCAAGAGAGTGAGTCCTATTACCAGTGTGATTTTGATTTCCGATGAAGCCACTGTCGAAGAGGCAGTGGCGGCAATTCGCATGGGTGCGGAAGATTATTTTAAAAAACCGTTTAACCTAGAGTCATTTCGATTTTCTGTAAAAAGAAGTTTGGATCGTAAGACGGTTTTGCTAGAAAACGCGGGTGCTTCTAGTTATTTGAACTTGATCAATTCTTGTCAGATGATTTCTGCTTCGTTAGAACAAGAGAAGATTTTTTGGATTATTCAGAGTTTTTTTTCAGGGGAGCTGCATTCTGATCACTCTGCAATTTACACTCTTAATAAGACAGAACTTATGCGTTTAGAGGATCCCTCTTCTGAGAATCACAAAGACCGTGCGATGGAAGAAATTTTAGACATTGCTCTACACGCCGCAAATCCATTGCAAAAAATGATTGATGCAAACGAGTTTTATCGATTTGTCGAGAGAGGGCAGCTGACCCCTGGATTGTTTATTTTTCGCTTTCGATGTGCAGGAGATGTGGATTATTTTAGCGTGAATTTATCTCCAGAAGTTCCTGCTTCGCTCGAAGCTTTCGAAAGTCGTCTCAGAATGCTCAGAGCACAGATAGAGCTCACTGGAAAAAATATTGAACATTACAAAGGCGTCCAGCACCTCGCTTACGTAGATGATGTGACTGGGTTATATAATACACGCTATCTGAATTATATTTTAGACCGGGAAATTGCTCAGGCAGTTTCCACTCAGAAATCTTTTGCTATTTTATTTATTGATGCAGATAAGTTCAAGGGGATTAACGATTCTCACGGTCATTTGATAGGAACCAAGATTTTAAACGAATTGGGCAATCACCTTAAGAAATATGTTCGTGAAGCTGATACCGTTTTTAGATATGGAGGAGATGAGTTTGTGGCAGTCTTATCTCCCTGTGATTTGGCAACAGCCCAAAATGTGGCTGAGAGAATACGTCAGTCGGTAGAACAAACCGAATTTTTAGCTCATGAGGGCCTGAACTATCGTTTCACAGTTTCGATTGGTGTAGCATTATTTCCAGATCATGCAGATTCTAAAAAAGCGGTTATTGATGTGGCTGATAAGGCCATGTATAGTGCGAAGAAATCTACGAGAAATCGTGTATTTATTGCAAACTTTGACGAGGGGGCTGAGAAGGGCGCAGAAGTGATTAAGCTGAAGGAGAAAACCAGTGCATGAT
>JAHFAB010000417.1 GCA_023250795.1 Bacteriovoracaceae bacterium | reverse complement strand
CAGATCGCCGCAGAAGTTCCAGAAGCCACAGAAATACAAGATGCGGCGTGGAAAAACCTCCATTCGAGACTCTATCGCCTTTATCTTCTTCAGTTTACGGTCCCCTGGAAGCAAAACGCAGCTGATTCCACAAATCCGTTCTTTTTTGAAATACGAAATCGATTAGAGGGAGTGTGGGATACCGAAGTGAAGAAAAAATATGTGGATGTCTTCGATAATTTACCCACTGTAAAAGAATTTCCGGAGAGGGCTCGTGCGATTATACAAAATCATCGATCCAATGTGTCTCATCCACTTTTTTCTTTTTTACGTGATCAGGCAGATCGAGATCAGTTGCGCGAATATTTTAGGCAGGAAAGTCCGTTTGACCTACATTTTTCAGATCTGCTTTGTCATCTGATGTCTGGAGTTTATGGTCCAATGCGTACAGAGATTGCCTCCAACTTCTGGGATGAGGTGGGCCGGGGTGTTGAATCTAGGACCCATCGTAATTTGCGCATCAATATGATGAAGAGTTTAGATATATCCGAGAATGCTCATCTAGAGCAAATCGATACTTATTGTTGGGAGCAACTGGCTCTTGCAAACTCCTATTTCAAACTCTGTTTGAACCGAGCACGTCTCGTCGAGGCCGTCGGTGCACTTTTGGCAACAGAGATGGCAGTGCCCGGTCGAATGGAATGTCAACTCCTTGGATGGAAACGTGTTGGACTGAGGAATGAAGAATTGTCTTACGTAGCAGAACACACCGTTGTGGATGTCAAGCATGCAGAGGGTTGGTTGAATCGGGTCGTGATGCCTCTTTTGCAAGAACACCCACGCTTGATGAAAGATATTTTTTTTGGAATTGTGACACGACTTGATTCTGCAGGTCTAGTCTGTGATCGCATGCTGACACACTTACAGGGAAAGAAAAACTGAGGCTCAAGAATTTATGACTTTTATCATAAAAGAAACTTTATCTCATATTCGTCCGAGTCCGAAGGAAAGACCCATTCAAAAAAAATTTCGGATTTACTACTGGGATAAGCCTCAGAGGTTGGATGAAAACAGCAAGGTGTATTTGTATGATCTTCTGAAGCGACTTGCATCCAAAGTGTTTGGCGACGATATGTCACCCTATTGGAAAAAGAAGGAGGAAGACGGGTTTCTCGATCATGTAAAAAGAATATGTTTAGTAGTCGATCCCCAGGGAGAAATTATTGGTTGGACAGGTTACTTCAGAGAGGTGATCGAAGGGCAGCAGTGTTTGTATTGGGATGCAACGGGTATTTTGCCTGAGTTTCAAAAACAAGGGGTGATGAATCAGGTTATTTCTTACCATGTGATCCATGAGTGGGTTTCTCTCGGGCTTCGGCCTTTTTATATCATTGGTCGAAGCGAAAGCCCAATCGTTTATTATGGTTCTTACAAATGGATGGGTGGAAAAAATATCTATCCTAGTTTGAAAGGAGAAGTTCCCAAGCTCATACAAGACTTGGCCAAGGGGGTCGCGCTTCGATTAGATCAACTAGAAAAGCTGGAGCCCGAGAGCTTGCGAATTGTGAATGCGTTTAACGGTCCTTGTCCGTGGCGATTCAGCGCGGATTTTGAGCCTCTTCAGTGCGCAAATCTAAAATCTCGTGACGAACGAATTAACTCATTTTTTAGTGAACACCTTAAACCAGAAGATACTTTTTTGATTGTTGCAAGAGTGACATTAGCCAGAGTGGCGGATGCATTGTGGCGGCAGTTCAAATGGAAATTACAGTGGAGGAATGTATGAAAATAATTTTGATTTTATGTGTTGGGATTCACCTTTTTTTAGTTTTATATTTGTTGTTTTCACCCAAGCGACTTGGGAGAGGCGAAGGCGATCGGTCTCATGATCCCTATTACGGGATTTTTTCAAATATCGGACTCTATGGGATTATTTTTTCAGCTCAAGTCTACGCAATTGCACATTATATGGCCAGTCAAAATTCTGTTTTTTATATGCTTTCAGGGATGGCGTTTTTTACTTTTGGAATTATTGTCAGAATCTGGGCTGTGCGTACTTTGGGTTTTTTCTTTTCAATGGAATTGGGTCTGAGAAATCAACACAAATTGTTAGTTCATGGACCCTTTCGTTGGATTAGGCATCCCAGTTACCTGGGGTATTTGTTCATGCTGATTGGGTTTGCAATGGCTGCAGAGTCCTGGGTCGCTTTTTTTATTCCAATGTGTCTTGCCTTGGGATTTCTTGTCCTTCGGATCAGAGATGAAGAGCAGATGCTTCATCAGCATTTTGGAGTGGGATATTCGGATTACTGTTTGGAAACAAAGTGCCTTATCCCTTTTATTTGGTGAAACTTGAGTTTAAGGAGTCCACGTATGAAGCGA
>JAHFAB010000416.1 GCA_023250795.1 Bacteriovoracaceae bacterium | reverse complement strand
GTTCCCCCGCGTCCTCCTAATCCCTCTCAAGCGGGATAGTGTTGAGGGCTGTGGGGTAGTTGTTGAATCAGTGTCGGTTCGTCTGCGTATCGAGTAAGCTAATCTTGGCGTGATATCTAAGCCTCACCAACCCAGTTTACGGAGTCCCCGATTGGGTGGCTCTCAACAATACTTCTCGATCTGGTCGCAGAGAAATCAAAGCAATGGGTTTTGGATCTGGGACAGGTAAGGGTGTAAAGTGGAAGCTCTTTAGCAACAGTGACAGAGTGATTTGACATTCGAGCATGGCCATTTGTTGTCCAATACAAATTCTTGAACCCATCCCGAAAGGAAAATAAGTATAGGGAAGTATTTCTCCTCTTTCAGGGGGAAGAAATCTTTCTGGAATAAAATGCTCAGCATTTTTCCAGAAGTCCGGTCGACGGTGAGTTACGTGCTGAGGGACAATTATTTTGGATCCAGCTGGAATTCTGAAGCCCATCAGTTCATCGTCGGCAATCGCTCTACGGCTGATGCATGGAATGGGAGGATAAAGTCTCATTGATTCTTCTACAACAGCACGGATGAACTCTGGTTCCTGATGGTCTCTGCACCTGGATTGGATTTCTGGGTGTTTAGAAAGTAAGAAAAGTGTCCATGTGAGAGCCATCGCAGTTGTCTCGTGGCCGGCGACAATGAACCCCATGAGTTGGTCCAATTTTCTTCGGCTGTCATATCCATTCAGTGTGAGAAGCTCAGCCACACTTCCAGGTATAGATTTTGTTGAATAAGACTCTATGATCACTTCGAGTCTTTGCAGGTTCTTGCGAAACCGAGAGTGAGAAAAATCTATGGTAAGCATTCTGTTCGTGATATATCTTTGGCACTGAGTCATCAGGCCACTGATTTCGTCTGTGCTACAAGAGATATCTTGGCCGAAGAGGCGCCACCCGATGATTACGAGTGAATGACGCATCATCTCTTCTGAAATTTTTATATCGAAGTAATCTGAATCCGATTTCTCTACTCTCTTTGACCAAGAATTTACTAAACTCTGCGCACTTTGAGTAATTTGCTCTGAAAAATTTTGAATGATCTCTCTATGAAATAAGGGTTGAATGAGTCTTCGATCACTAGCCCAAAATTCGCCCTCAGTAGTGATGAGTCCGTTGCCGATCCACTTGCTGAGGAGTTTGTATTCCTCTCCTTTTCTGTAATTTTGAGCATTGTCGACCAGAACTCTTCTCACTGCATTCGGGTGTGACGCCACATACATTCTTGTGAAAGGATTGGGTAGACGAACTACATCTCCAAATCGAAGTGTTGCGTCCATGAGGATCTCGGTGCGAGTTTTTTTGAAACGTCTTGGGTTTTTGATGATTTCAAAAAAACTCAGGCGGGGGGCCTCTTTGGAAGTCATGCTGATTTTAAAGACGGGTGGGATGGGAGTGATCCAAGCTTTTTGAGACATCTCAGATGCGATAGCAATGCCCCAAAAAAGCTGTAACTCTGATAAGGGAGATCGAACTCTCGAGCGGTTTGTCTCACTATTTTAGAAAGCGCTGGCAAATGCATTTGGGTTATGTTTGGAAAAAGATGATGAGTGATGTGCAAGTTTAAACCACCGGCTATCCAAGTGACGATCGGGTTATTGACTGAAAATTCTGATGTAGTTTTAAGAATGTGGATTGAAAAAGGATCCGAAAGTTTCCCATCCGAGTTAAGTTCTACAAAGGAAGTACTTTCGTGCAAATGAGTTGTTTGAAAGATTATTCCAAGAGCCACACCGCAGATGAGGTGTCCAAGTATCCATGCTCCGATAATTTCCATGCGTGGATTTCCAAGAATCCAGAGCGGAACGATTAATGTATAAGACAAGACCCAGAGCTTATTAATCAAAAGCCAAACAATAGCACTACGATTTTTGCCATCTTCATGATGAAAACCAACAAGATTATTAGCAAAAGAAATAAACTCTAAAAAATAAATTTGGAAAATCGTAACCAAAGAATAAATTAAAATCATGTAATAATGCTGATACCTGTGTATCCAGGTGCTCTTTGTATGCGGATGTAGGCGAACGAGCGAAAATGACTCAATCGCAGAATCCAATTCTGGAACGTTGGGTACAGCATGATGAGAGTGTACGTGATTCTGTATCCAATGTTCGGAGTTAATGCCCAAAAAGTCAAAGAGGAACATGATTCTTCGATTAGTTTTCCGATCCTGTGTATAACAATTGTGAGCTGCGTCGTGTGCAATACCAATCGTCATTAGAAATTGAACAAATTGCCAGGCAGCAAAAATAGCTATAAATTTCCATCCTCGGAGTTCATTCGAATAAACAGAAGCTAATAAGAGAAAAAATAAAACTATCAATAGCGT
>JAHFAB010000415.1 GCA_023250795.1 Bacteriovoracaceae bacterium | reverse complement strand
AAAAATAACCACCCAGTGTATAAAGACATAGATTTTATGAGTGATTTTATTTATGGACATAAAGCCCTCGAAAATCTTTCTCGGGTGAGTCGCAGTTCCATTTCGTTTTGAAACAATTTCCTATGGAGATCTAATTCATCTTTAAGATCTGCCGGCAAAGGTGTTTCTGGCTCTCCTTTAAGAATGACTAAAGCTCCTTCTATTTTTGTGAGACCACGAATACTACTTGTATTGACTTTTTCAGGATCCACTTCAAAGATAAAATGGTATTTTTCATGTAGTTTTTTTAGACTTACAATTTGAATAGGTTTTAGATTTTGACTTATTTTAATTCGAACGGGTCTAATCCCAGTTGTATTCGCAGATTCAAGGACATTACTCAATGAGTCCACAGCATCTAGGTTATTAATTTCAAATAATATTTGAACAGGCTCTCTGTTTTTCAAAGAAAAATTTAATAACGCATGAATATCTGCTTCGTCGACCGAATCACTATCAATTATTACTTTTAATCCATCTATAAGACCTGCTCTTAACCTCTCAATAAATGGTAACATTGCTTTTTTATTTTTTAAAATACTCAAAATTTTATCGTGCTCAATTATTGCAAAAATTTCATGCGCTGTATTAAATGCATACTCTATTGTCTCTTCTTTAGGATCAGTAGTGTGATCCATACTTTCTGATTCATTTTTAATTTTTGATGTTTTATCTAACAATGAATCAAAAAAGTTTTTAACTTTTAACCCTGCAAGTGATAGTCCTTCTTTTGAAAAAAGAGTTCTCAAGACAAGTTCGCGAGGGTAATTCAGTTTTTCAAGTAAAAGCAAGAAGAGATTTCCTCTACCTTCTTCCAAGGTTGTTCCAAAATACTCTGAGTAAATATTTAATTTTGAAAGAGCTGTCATAAAACTTCTAGAATGTTCTTTCATGCGTATCAAAAGATCTGATTTCCCAAGCGACCTTTGATAATGCTCCTCTAAAGCTCTCCTCAGAAAAAAAACTCTTTCCATCGGGTTTTCCCAGTTTGGAAATTCTGGTTGAGTCATTATTGCTGAGATCACGAATTCGAGATCTACAGGTTTTTCAAAATTAAAATCAAAGAAATTTTCAAAATGTTTTGCCAAATCTCTGTATTGAGAAGGCTGTATATTTGGATTAAGGAGATGAGTCAGAAAAACTTTACAAGCTTCTGCATTTTCTTTTGGTATCTCTGTGAGTTGAGAGTAGTCAATACGCACTAGCCTCTTAGTAGCACTATCAATCATCCAGTTTCCAGGGTGACCGTCTGGGTCATAAACGCCTCGTTGCAGTAGTGCGTCTAGTTCGGCCTCTACAATATCGTGAGCTAAGGCAGATTTAAGTTCTTGATCTTTGATTTCTTCTAAGTGAACACCCTCTACCCATTCAAAAAAAGCAACGTTTTTGACAAATGAGGGTGGGATCAACTGATTGAATTCAGCAAGTGGTCTCACGACTGAGATCTTATATCCCGATTTTCCTGCCTTACTCTGTGTGCGTCCTTCGTAGGCAGACTGAGCTTTTTCATAGATAAAAGCATCACGAGTTAAATCTAGCTCTGCACCACCATGTGTAATATTTTTTAATGCCCCATCCAAAGCCTCACTCAAAACAGCTCCTGCTTGTTTCAATTTTTCATCCTTACTGTTGCACAGGTCAGAAATTACATTTTTCAAAATTTCTGCTTCATTTTTAATTCGACCCTCTGTGTTGGGTCTTAAAAGTCGGATGGCAACTTTTTTAATTTGCTTTGTATTTGGATCCAATAACTCAGCACCTACTACGTAATTAATTGATCCCCCTCCAGCATAAATACCTAAGAAATCAATGGGTCGAATCGTTTTTCCAAAAACAGTCTCTAGTTGATTAAAAATTTCATTGCGCGTGAGAGGATCAGCCTTTGAAAAAAAGTGATCAAGCTCTTTGCTCAATGCATCCGGCAAAAGTCCACTTGCTTTTAAAAGCTGTCCAATTTTAATCCCCAGTGGGCCCATAGACTCTAAAATTTGACCGAAAGATGGTTTTTTCTGAGGATTATTTTTAATGCTTGTTAAAATATGACTTAAGACAACTTTTTGTTCTGATTCTGCTAAATTACTCAAATAAGATTGAAATAAAAATCTTGCGACAGGCTCTGCTTTATAATCTCCTAAAATCAAGTCATAGAGTTTTTCTTTAGTGATTGGGTCGGACAAAATTCCATTTTTTTCATTTAAGAGAGGCATCAATAGATAAGCTTGAAGATTTCGGCTGCTTTCATTAAAGGTTTTAATTGTGACCCTCAATCCATCTCTGACGTCTTGATCATCAAAAAACTTTCCCATCTCTTCTTTAGCTTTTAAAGCTGCCTCATCTTC
>JAHFAB010000414.1 GCA_023250795.1 Bacteriovoracaceae bacterium | reverse complement strand
GGTCAGGGGATTGTGTTTAAGAGGGTAGATTTGCCAGGCTCTCCCGAAGTCCCCGCATTACACACACAGATTATTTCAACCAGGCTTGCGACCACTTTAGGTTCGGGCAAGGTCTTAGTGAGTACGGTTGAGCATCTTTTGGCAGCACTCTACGGTCAGGGGATTGATAATGCGATTCTAGAAGTGGATGGACCTGAGATTCCCATTTTGGATGGAAGCTCCAAGGGATTTTGTGAGGCGTTATCAGCTGCAGGAGAGCAAACTCAATGTGCTCCTCGTTTCAGTTTGGTTTTGCGCAAAGCAGTGCAATTTAAAATTGAAGAAAAGTGGGCTTTTGTCGAGCCCTCTTCTCGTTTCGAAATGGATTCTTCTATTGAGTGGGACCATCCGAGCGTGGGTTATCAATCGTTTAAATATAAAGAAAACAGTACAGATTTTTCGGAAGTGGCTTCTGCTAGAACGTTTTGTTTTTTAAGAGATGTAGAGGGTTTGAAACGAGCAGGTTTACTCAAAGGTGGTTCTCTTGAGAACGCGGTGGTGATTGACGACCGGGGAGTCTTAAACCCTGAGGGTTTAAGATATGGAAACGAGTTGGTGCGGCATAAAGTGCTCGACGCACTTGGCGATTTTAAACTCATGGGATTTTCGGTTCAGGGTTACTTTAGGCTTCACAGAGGTGGGCATGAGTTGCATCACCTGCTCATGACTGAGATTTTCAAGGACCCCGAGAACTATGATCTGGTCGGAGTTCCTACGGAACAAGAAAAGGTTTCAGTTCAGTTTCATTCGGCAATTGCAAAAGTGGGACTCGCAGCGAGTTTTTAGATTGGACTCACGGGATTTAAGCAATTTATTCAAATTCTTAAAATTTTAGCATTTTAAAATAAACAGATGAGGTGTCGGCACGGCATCTGTTTATTTTAAAATGCTAAAAATTTTAAGAATTTGAATAAATTGCTTAAATCCCGTGAGTCCAATCTAAAAACTTGACGGCTACCTTAGAACCTAGTTTTTTCGCGCCAATACGTAAAGATTCAAACCCAGTTCCGTCCCGGTGAGTGTGGCCAGAGTGTTGATCGTTCCTGTGATCAGGTTAGCTCCAAAGTTTCTGAAGATCCGCTTAGTGTATTCTATCGGAGCCGCTTTGACGGAAAGATCCCAGACCTCTGCTCCTGTAAAACCACTTTCTAGAATCGTACAACCCTGTTTTCTGAGATTTTGAGAGAGACTTTTACGCGTGAAGTGATTGATGTGTACGTAGTTTTGCATAATCCCGAGATCAGATAGGCCGAGAGTCTTGAGGATGTTCTGTTTTTCCATCTGTGCTTTGTAGTGGGGGACTTTGACATAGATCAATCCCCCCTTTTTTAGAAGCTCGGTTGCTTTTTTTAAAATCTGTCCTGGATTTGGCAAGTGTTCTAGAACATCTGTAAAAGTGATCACGTCAAACTGTTCGGGTTCAAATTTGGTGTCGTGAAAACTGGTGTTGTGGACTTTGATGCCTTTGCTATTTGCAAATTTCGCACCGGCTGGATTGAGTTCAACACCTTGGACTTTGAACTTGTCTTGAACTTCGTTTAAAAAAGCTCCCGCCCAAGAACCCACATCGAGGAGATTGTCTCCATAAGTGTATTTGAGGAGCATTTGTTTGATTTCTTGATTAATCGCCTTTTTCCCGTGGTGATAAAACTCTATTTCCCAGTTTGGTTTCAGGTCTGTGTAGATTTGATCATAAAATTCTTTAGATTTCGGAAGTTTGTCGACAAAAGCGAATTCACAATCCGTGCATTTTTTGAGATAAATTTTATCTTTTGCGTAGGTGAGGAAATAAGGGTTCCCTTTGGGAAATTCATGCTCTTCTGAGCGGATGATCTCATAGTTTTTTGAACTACAGAGCGGGCACTCTTCGATCCTTTGATAGAGCTGTGCACTTTCCTGTGTGTGTTTGGAGTCGTTTTGAAACTCTTCTCGAAAACTTTTTGCTGTAGATCCTGTGGGTGGGGTCATTCCTTTGTCCTCCGCGTTTAGTTTAACAGGAAGAGGTGGGGGAATACAACTTTTGATCAAATATGGGCTTTAACGCAAAGCAATATATAAGCGTAGGGACAATATAATGAGAGCTATTGTTTGAACTTCACATGGCTGAAGTAAATCAAGTGTCATGGTTTAATTTTTCTGGTTATAATTACAAATTAGATTAGTACAATCTTATGATCTGAAAGGATAGCGTTACATGAAGATGCCTCAAACGGCAGTTGGGGCGCCTAAATCGGCCGTTCTAGTAACCCCCCTTTAAAGAACACACAGAAAGTCATATTTCAAGTCACAGGAACGACGAATGGTTCGGAGTTCAACAGTTAACCCTATTAAACAAAAGGAATA
>JAHFAB010000054.1:6485-9144 GCA_023250795.1 Bacteriovoracaceae bacterium | reverse complement strand
CCACAGCTACTTTTTTATTTTCCCTCCGAAGACTGGCAACACACTGGTCCACTAAAGTGGACTTCCCTGCCCCTGGCGGACCCGTAATCCCCCAAATCTGTGCTTTTCCCGTACGGGGATAAAGAGCCGCGTGAATACTGGCGGTATCTTTATCCCGATTCTCCACTTTGGAAATCACCCTGGCTAGGGAGAGCCTATGGCCTGCAAGCATTTCTGTAATGAGTTGCTGTGAGCGTTCTGACATGAGGGATAGCTTACAGTGAAAAAGACTGGGATGCTATACTCGGCAACGAAAATACAGATAATTTTCTATTTTCTGGCTGGTTGCCGACCTACGCTCTCAGAAGCACTCACGTCTGCAGTTCCTTCTACCGAGGTCACGGGAGCACTACTGCTATTTTCTTTAGCATTATTCTCACTCATTTTCCCCAATCCGTATTTTTCTAATACCCCATTAGTCTCAGCGGAACTCTCTCTATAAAATCCGTAGGGATCATTGGAGCCCAACGGGGGAACAATAGCAAGATCAGTACTCATAGTTGAGTTTAGTTCTACTTTTCTGTAAAAAACAAATTCACTCAAACGACGGTATCTCGAAATAGCCCATCGCAAATAGCGGGAGTCTTTGTACTCTTTCAAAAATGCTTTGGATATGGGCGTTAAAAATACAAATACGTCTAAAACATTTTTTTGTTTTTCATCTAAATACGCAGTGTCTTTTATCTGATTTTCTAAAAGAAGAATTTTCCCATAAAAACACCAATGATATTTTACTGGCTCTGTTTTTACCAACTCACGTACACCTGCTTCTTGTTCCTCTTTGCTTTGGGTCAACTCACGCAGTTTAATAAAATCAGCATCACAAGTTTTCAAAGCTTCTAACTGCGGTGCTTCTTTACCCACAAAAATCGCCCGAAGATCTCCCAAATCGAGTCCAACCGGATGAGAGACTCTCACATATTTTGGAACTTCTGGCATCGCTGGGGTAGGTTCAATTTGAGCCGTCTTACAGGACCATAAGAACAGAATACACACACCGATATATGAAATTTTAATCTTCACAATTCACCTCTCGGCATATTTTGTCAATTTCATGACACTGAAAAATCAAATAAAAACAATAAGTGTGTCAAAGAAATAACATTTATATAAAAAATACTCGGCAAAAATGACCTAAGCCTTCAGAAAACTTCAAGAAAATCAATTTTAATCCGATGAACCAAGAGAGGAAGGAGCATCCACTCTTATTATGAACAATCACTTATTTATAAAATTTTATATTTTGCTACTTCTCTCAACACTATTCCCATCTCTCTCAATGGCATCAGAAGAAGAAACCACAACTGTCCCAACCCAGTCTTCTGAAAAAACAAATGATCCCAGTGAAAACTACAGAAATTTTTACGAAGTCTTTGATGATGTCATGGGAGATTTCGAATACGATTTAAAAAATGGGCAAGTCACAGGGCTAAAAGATCTCGCAATTCGAAATATCGCCACAAGTGAAAACATCCCCTCTTCTTTTAAGCATCACATAGAACTGGCGGTCACTGAAAGGATACTCAAGACAACAAAAACGAGAGTGATACAATGCCTCGCTTGCAAGGCAAAACGATCGATTCTCAAAGGAGATCAAGTTGTAATCACATCACCTGAGACTAATCCAGCGGAACTCTCCCGAATTGCCAAAACATCCAATATCTCAAACTTCATGGACATTTCGTTTGCCTATCACCCATCTGGAATGGTGCTTTCGATGAGCATTGTTGATCCAGAATCAGGTGGTATTGTTTGGTCTAGAACCTATAACTCAGAAACCTCTCGAGCATCTGCTTTCAAACGTGGAGTAGATTTCTCACAAGTAGACGAGGCCAGGAAAAATACTGAATACCAACCGATGATTCAATATCGGCTCGCCCTTTATTATTTATATGAAAAAGATATTTCTGAATATACGGGAACACTAGGTTTAGCTTTCAGAATGATGGAAAGATATGACAATCGTCACAAAGAAGTTGGGTTTGAAGCCGACTACCTAAGAACAGTATCAAGCATTATTGGTAGTGCCACTACTTCTGGATCTACTCTCTATGGAACAATCAATCTGACACTTTTATTTATTCATTCATGGAATTTAATTGGTGGAGAAGAAAATTTCAATATGGTTCGGGGCAATATTTTCATAGGAATTGGAGGCACATATGCATCTGGATTCCTTGGCGGTCTTGTCAGAGCTGGTTACGAATGGAGACTCGCCAAACATTGGGCCGTTTCATCCTTGGTGGGCTACAGACCCAAAGCAACATTATTTATTTCAAGTGGAGTTCAAGAGTCAGTTTCTGGAATAGAAGCTGGACTTGGAATTAGTGGATTATTTTGATGAAGACTAGAGATTATTATTTTTTTAGCATTTTGTTTTCGTATTTTGTGGGGATCTCAGGATGCTCAACTGTGAAATCTTTTTTTGCAATGGAAACTGAAGAAAAACGCCAACAACCCCCCATTTATAATCCATTTGATCTCTATGCGAATAATCCAGCAAGTAAAGAAAGCATTATATTGAGAACTAAAAAGGGCGATCGTTCCATCGAAGTAGAATTTCCAGGAACAACCTCTAATATGACAGATTTTACTGTGCCGATGTCCCCTTCATTTACTG
>JAHFAB010000054.1:0-6475 GCA_023250795.1 Bacteriovoracaceae bacterium | reverse complement strand
AAGAAGCACGAGGGTTAGCCTCGGTTCCAGATCAAGATACATTATTAGAAGAAAAGTATAAGGATAGAAATCCAAGCATGACAGATCGAGAAATCACCCATGGCCTCTCTAAAAATGCCTACACAGATGATGGCAAAAGAAAAGAAGTAGAGACTGAACTTGGTCTTTCACCAGCCGAAGATCAAACCCCAGATCGGGACAGAAGTTATTTGGCTGCACTAGATCATATCAAACAACTCTATAAGAGAAACAGATATGAGATCGCACTTTTAGAGCTCGACGAGATGATTCGACTCTACCCCACCGATCCAAAACTTTACGAAATGAGGGGAACACTTTTAGATAGAACTGGAAACTCAGAATTAGCAATAAAATCTTGGAGCCAAGCTCTAAAACTCAATGCAAACAATATACCTCTCAAACGCTTTATTGAACGAAAACAAGCAAAAAGGAGTTTAGCTTCCCCATGAAAAAGCTACTTCTTCAATCGCTATTGATTTTAGTATTGTCACTTACTGCACAAATTGCGCAGGCAAAATACAATCAATCTAGCACTGTTGAAGCAGTTAAACGTGATGCAGAGACTCAAGTAAAGAATCTCGTTGAACCTGTGCTTCAGAAATTCTGTCATGACGAATGCAAACTCATGTCCGTCATAGCAAACGTTGATCTCACCTCTCCAGATGAGATTTCCCCTGGATTTGACGATGTAGATCCTAAAAGTATTACTGCCCTGGCACCTTCTTCAGCTCGGCTAAAGCTATTGATTGACGAGCAAGTAGGGCCTATTTCGAGAAGTAAGCTTTTAGAACTCATCCAACAGTATTTGGACACTCTCGAATTTCCTGTCAAAGTAGAAACTCAGATCACGCATTTTCCTCAACCGATAGGCTCAGCTGCAAAAATCTCTGAACTGAGAGATAAAATCTCAAAACAGTTCAAAAACACACTCGATGACTTGTTTCGACAGTTTTGCCCTGAACATTGTCTTTTTGCTAATTTTGAACTGCAAACTGAAAGGGTTAATCCAGAAGAAGCTCAATTTGGCTCAGGAGAAGAGTTCATACAAGATAACGGCGTAGCATTGAGACTAAAAAATATTTCTGGAACCATTCTCATGGATATAACTCTGAGTCCAGATGAACAAAAAAATATTTTAGAAATGGCAAAACTAAAAACAAATTATCTCAAAAATGTCACTCTCAGTGGAAAGGCCATGAAATTTCCACATCCAAAGAGCACTGAAGAAGAACTACTCTTGACTAAAGGAAAAAAAGGACAAGACAGCACTTCTAAAGAGATCAGTGATCTTAAGTCTAACGCTCAAAACAACACCTCAACCATAAATACAAATAAAGACAATAATGTAAAACAAGAACATTTTGAAAGATTTGAAAAAATAGAAAGAGTAGAAAATGGGGATGCTGTTCAAGTCGAATTACAAAAGTTTAAAGTCTATGGGTTGATTTTTGCTTGCTCTATATTGTCTTTGCTCATTTTTCTTACTGCTTCTAATTTTCATCCTAAGCTCAGTGGCACTGGAGCCAGTGTTCATAAAGTCATCCAGAGTCTAACTTCGGATCCAGTCTCAAACTCAGCACCTAGTTCATATAAAGGGATTGTTGATGATAAAAACCTCACGCACGGTGAGAAAGCCTTACTCTTTGCTAAACGCTATGAAATAGAAAAGCTTAGAGAAGAACTCATGAGCATCTTTGCACAACAGCCCAAAGTGGCTAAATATGTATTTTCCAGAATCCTCACTGAAGAAGGTGTCGAAACGACTGCTCAATACATCTATTTATTTGGAGAGAACGTAGTCATCGAAATGCTCAGAGACCCGAGCTTACAAAGCGATATGTCTGAACTCATGGAGTTTTACGCCAAAAATACAATTGAACTCAACGATGATGAGAAATTAGATTTACTTCATAAACTACATCACAGAACAGTCTCAGGGAAACTCATAGTCATGGGAAGTCGCTCATCCAATCTTTTTGACTTTTTAGCTGAAATGGATGGACTCCAAATACTAGAACTCGTCAGAAATGAATCTCTCACAGTAAAAGCAATTATTCTCACTCAATGTGACACTCAAAAACGATCAAAAATTTATTCACAACTGGATGAAACTACCCGAATGAACTTACTCACTGAACTTTCAAGAATAGACTATTTGCCAAGAGACTATATCTTTAACGTCGCACATGCTCTCAAGAGAAAACGCAGAGAAAATCCAAAACTCAATACAGAGGCTTTACCTGGCTCTGATGTTCTACTAAACTTACTCGAAAGAACAGGTCCAATTGCGCAGAAATCAGTCATTAAAAATCTAGAAATGAGTAATCCTGACAGTGCACGCACTATAAAAGCAAAACTAGTGTGCTTAGATACATTACAATATTTACGAGATGGTCAGCTCTTAGAAGTTGTATTAAGTTTGAGACATGATGAACTTCTCCAATTCCTTAAGGGAGCACCCAATGAAATTCGCGGCACAATTTTTTCAAAATCTCCAAAGGATCTAGTCATAGAGCTCGAAGATGAACTCACACATGTGAGCGCGTTGAGCCGAGAAGCCTATCAAGCTGTTGAAAGAAAAATACTGAATAGAATGAAAATTATGGCCAATGAAGGTTTGATCAATCTTGTCGAAACTAATGACCGAATGTTTGGCGCCAACGTAAACACTCCCCCCATGCAAGAGGGTCAAAATACGGGCGAAATCACAAAAATCAAAAAGGTTGCGGGATGGTAAACTCTAACTCAGTAAAACCCAGTGTTCAGATGCTCAAAGAAGTAAAACTTCTAAAGTCTTTTACAGACACTGAGCTCGCTCAACTTATACCCCTTGGAACTGGTGTCACCTATGAGGCTTATGGAAACGTCATCATAGAAGGAGAATTGACTTGGGGGCTTTACCTTATTTTAAATGGAATGGTCGGTATTTTTAAAACGAATAAACTCAGCGGTGAAGTTTATGATGTTGGACAACTCAGGAATGGAAGTTTTTTTGGAGAAATGTCATTGGTTGACGACAACCCAAGATCAGCTACAGTCAGAGCACTCACAGAAAGTTACCTCTTTTATATTTCAAAAGATACATTCAATGATTTCCTGAACAAATCTAAAGATCTCAAAATGAGATTTTATGAAACTTGCATTCATAACTTAGTAAACCGTCTCAGAGAACTTGATGACAACTATGTCATCAGTCAATACCAACTTTGGAAAACAGCGTTAAAAAAGGAGGCCGCTTAATCATGAATTTTTCATCTGTATTTGGTTTGATTTTCGGCGTAACAATCATGTACATGGCACTCGAGGCCACAACCCCTGACATGAGATTTTTCCTAGACTTTCACGGTATTCTCATTGTAGTGGGAGGAACTGCCGCTGCAGCGAGTATCAGTTTTCCTTTGATTAAAGTCCTCTCATTACTCAAAGTTTTTATTCTGAGAGTTTTAGGAAGAAACAAAGTAGACTTCCAAGGAGTTGTCTCGCAATTATTAGAACTCAACAAAAAAGCAAGTATTGGGATCACAGCAATCAATGACGCACTTCCAGGCCTTAAGCATGCGTTTTTAAAAGAAGCCGTCTCTTTAGTGGGATCCGGAGTTCTCTCAGAAAAAGAAATTCGAACTGCTCTTGAGCAAAGACTAAAAACCATTGAGTCTAGATACATGCATGAAGCCAATATGTTTAGAACCATTGGGAGATTTCCACCCGCTTTTGGGCTTTTAGCAACTACGCTCGGCATGATTGGATTACTCCAAAAAATTGGGCAACCCGATAGCCAAAAACTCATTGGACCCGCAATGTCTGTGGGACTCATCGGTACCTTGTATGGGATTGCTCTGGCTAACTTAGTTTTCATCCCAATCGCTGAAAACCTAACTGAAAGAACCCAAGACGAAATCGCCCTCAGACGAATGATTGTCGAAGGTGTGGTGATGTTAAAATCGCAAGTCAATCCCATCACAATGAGAGAAAGCCTTAATTCTTTCTTACTGCCAAAAGATAGAGTCATCAGAAAGGCTGCCTAATGGCCAATGTTTTTCCAATCAAAAAAAATAAAAATCAGCCTGAATCTCAATTGATTGTTGTCAAAGAAGAGCGTTCTAACTCTACACATGATGAATCCAATTGGCTGGTCTCATATGCAGATATGATGACTCTTCTATGTGGGTTTTTCATCATGCTCTTTAGCATGGCAAAACTCGATGCTCCTCAATATGACGGTTTCAAAGAAGCTCTTGCCAAACAATTCGGTGGTGAATATAAATCAGAATCCAAAGAAACAGCAAAATTTGTCACACAAATTCTGCAAGAACTTGGAGTAGAAAAACAAACACTTGTAAAATCAGATTACTCAGGGGTGTCCATACTTTTTGAATCTACTGTTTTTTTTGAAACATTAAGTTCTGACATTAAAGTAGAAGGGAAAAAAATACTTGAAAAATTTGCAGAAAAGATTTCAACAAGACAGGAGTTAGAAAAAAAGAAATATAAAATTGTCATTGAGGGTCATGCTGATAGCAGACCCATTCTCAGTGGGCTTTATCCATCTAATTGGGAACTTTCAGCTGCTCGTTCCGCCAGAGTAGTCAGACTTTTCATTGAAAAGGGATTTCAAAAAGAATTACTCACGGCCATTGCATATGCCGACACCCATCCCATTGTTTCAGAAAGAAAACAAACGGGTGAACTGGATGAAACTGCTCTCAATAAAAACCGTAGGGTTGTCATCAGAATTTTAGATCCAAAAATGGATTCGATCCCCTTCCCGGAAAGCGACAATACTTTGACGAAACCTCCGGCAACATCTGCCCATTGACGACTCCCCCTTTTATTTGTGACCCTATAAGCTAGGGGAGAACGCAATATGAGATGGAATTGCCCACATTGCAGTGTTGTCTTAGCAATATCAGATGAGAAGCTAAATTCAGGCTGGTCATTTTCAAGGTGTTACAAATGCGGGGGCTTCGCACTTGTCAGAAAATCTGACGTCAACTTAATCAAAGTAGATCGTGCGCCTCAAGATGAAAATGTATTATTACCAGAATCATCAGAAGAACCTTTGCTTAGCCAAACTGCCACTCAAAATCTCATCAAACATACTGAAAAAACTACACTACCCCAGTCCCCTTTTAAACCAATCGTCAAACCAGGGACGCGTGGCTCTAAAACAACTCCTGAAAATAATTCTTCCAACTTCCTTGATTTTCCAGAACCATTACCCGAAAAGCCCCAAAGAGAACTCAGTAGAAGATTATTAAAACTGGGAATCGGGATGGCACTTGTAGCATCCATAAGCTCAGGAACCTATCTCTATATCCAAAGCAATGAACTCTGGAATAAAGCAAGAGCTGTAGCGGTTTCCGAAAGTAAAGAGCCACAGACATCTTCAGAAATCATTGCAGCACCCACTTTAGTTGCGCCTAATGTCCCAACACCCATCCAAGCTAAAACTGAAATCGTGGATCGTATTCAAAACAATGCAATGGCTCCGGTACAGCTCGAAAAACCACTAGTAAAGTCCTTTGAAAAACCAACACTAGTACTAGAAGTAAAAGCAAAACACTCTCCCTTGAGATCGGGGCCTGGCCTTGCTTACCCCATTGTTGGGATTGCTAATGCACAGTTCAAATTCATTGTTCAGGACTGGAAAAATCAATGGTTCAAAGTTTCAGTTTTTCCTGAAAATGAATCCAAACAAACAGCCAAAGCTACTCCAAAAAATATGTGGATTCGTAACGATCTAGTCAAGGTAGTCTCTAGATAGGATCACATCGCCAGACTGCAATTGATTTTGCCTGAGGTTTTATCCCCTTTAATTTCGCCTTTTTTTCGCAGAGGGCTTCTTTGAACTCTGGAGGAGCATCGTAACGTTCATCTGTAACAAATAAAATAGATTTTAAAAGTTTTGGCCAACTGGGTCCCTGCCCTAAACTAATATGCAAATCAGGCCACTCTTCCATTTGTTTGGTATCTCTTGGAATGAGAGTGACTCGCCCCAAATCTCCCACTGAAAAAGCTGCCTGAGCAGCTGTTTGATAGCGAGAACCCACAATTGGAAAATGGTTTAAGTTTTCTTTATCTAAATAATTTTTCAACTCACTCCATCCGTATAAGTCCCTGGCAATATCCCACTTTGGGTCAATCCAAGAAATCAGTGGCATGTGAGAAGAAACCAGAATCAGAACCAATAATGGAATTCCATAATAGATCTGAATTTTAGCAATGGAACTCTTTGGACGATTCATCCACTCTAAAGTCAAACCCAAAGCAGCCGGCAACCAGACCACAAAAGCCCAATGGGGTTTATAATCAGAAAAAAGAGGTTGCAAACAATACACCAGTCCAGCAGGAGCAATCCAGAACGATAAAAACTTATTTTTTACAAGAATTTTATATCCATAAAAAATAATCCCAGGACCTACTAACCCCAATTGGATCAACCAGAATTTTTGGT
>JAHFAB010000053.1 GCA_023250795.1 Bacteriovoracaceae bacterium | reverse complement strand
TGTTTTATATTTTTCCTTTAAAAATGGTGAATAAATTTCAATCATTCGATTCACAGCAGTTTCAGCATAAGTTTTTGCGGTTTTATCATCATAGCCTTTACCCATTTCTTTTCCTCTTTTTACTTCTGAGGGTGGTAAAGGGTGATAAATCGTAAGAATAGAGGTTGGAATTTTTTTTCCATCTATCTCCGGATCGGTTTTAAAGTTTACAAAATTTTCGAATTCTTTTTTTTTGGTCTCATCTTTTTCAGGATCTATAATCTTCTTATTTACCCAATACCCCAAAATAACATCTGTAAAATCTTTTTCACCGTAATCGAATTGTGAGCGCGTCCACGTATCATAGGTTGCACGATAGGGAAAACCCTTCACTTCTACCGCATGAACTGAGTAATGGGCATAGTCAAGTCGGCTAATTTTATCGATTTTCTCTTTCACCAAAGGATCTGACGACTGATCATCAAAACCTTCGATCAAATAAGGCGCAACAGCTAATTGAGCGGCAAAAACAACATAATCAGCAGTCGCCTTGTAAAGCTTTGGTTCTACATGATAAACGATTTTTTTAGAATCTTCTCGATCCTTGTCTGAACTCAGTTTCAAAAACTGAACTTCAACCTCATTTTCCTTTCTAATAATTTTCCCCACTGGTGAACTCTGTCTCAAATCTGAAAAATAACTCCCTTTAGAAATTTGATGCCTATTATCCCTCATTTTATTCACCATAAGCTCAGCGGCTTTCCCTGTGCCCATGTCAGTTGTAAAACGGGTTTCTATTTCTGAAATATAAAAATTTGCAAAAGCTATAGCTGAAACTTTATCTGGGGTCGCCCCTAAAGCGGAACGACAATAAAGCTCCATCAGGTCTATGACATCCTTCATAGGATCTGTTTTTCCACCAAATTCCTTTTGAAACCTATCATAAACTTCTTTAGAAATTTCTTTTTGATGGTCCCAAAGATCTTGATCTGCATCTGAGAGCTCCATCTCTTCATCCGTCTTATGAGAAGCTTCTCTAAGCCAGGCTCCCATTTTCTCTGGCATCTGTCGAATCCAGTCTGTAGCACTCATTGTGTCTAGAAATTTATTGTCGAACTCTTCTATCGGTTGATTTGGTATTTGTTTGAGCTCAAAATTAGCTCTAATCAATTCAAACTTGAAAACAGAAAAACTAGCTTCCAAATTTTTCAATGTTTCTTCTTCCCAAATTCCTGGAAAAAACTGATACTCTGTTTTCCCTTGTGGATTTTTTACAACTCTCAGATAGCTGTCGATGGGTTCAGGAATTGCATATTTTTCATACCCGCCTAAACCCATGTTTTGCAAAAATTTCTGTTCTTCTTCATAAGTACGAGTGAAATAAGCAGCTCCACGATCATAACTCAACCCATTACTATCTAAGGTTGAAGCCGCAAGTCCTCCAAAATGATCCTCTTTTTCTAAAAGCAGAACTCTTTTTTTATGATCTGAGAGATAGAGCGCCGCATTGAGACCTGCGAGCCCACCACCGACGACGATGACGTCATATTTGTCTCTACCCAGTGGTTTGACTGTCTCAACCGGCCAAGTTCTGGCTTGATCCAGATCAGGCCTAAAAGATTTTTCATCTCCACCCCAAACCTTGATGTTGTTCTTCCATGAAGCGGCTTGATCACCGGCAAAATTTAACAACGCAGTGGCAATCAGTATGGGATAAATTCTAGTATTCAAATGAAATATATTTTTCATAATCTCAGGCAACCTCTTAGGAGAGGTCTTACGATGTTTTACGCTATGAGTCAATTATTACTATGGCATTTATAACTTGTCAGTTTTAGTGGATTGAGTAGGAATTTCAGGAGTTAAAAATGACTTGTTTTACCACTTCGTTAGCGGATTGGACGGCCCCGTTGATATAACCCTGATAAATCTCACTGACATGTTCTCCGGCAAAAAGCAACCTTCCCCCGAGTTCTGGTTCCGCTGGACTCCCAATCAGACTCGTCACCTGGCCAGGCTTGGGGCATGTATAACTCCCTTTGGAATAGGGATAGTTCCCCCATCTAAACTCCGCATGGTTCCCATCATTATTCTGTGCAATTCCAGGATAAACTTTTTCGAGATCCTCCATCACAGTGTGAGGGGGTCTTGCGGCATCACTCCCGCCCATAAAATTAGTCAAGATACCACTTTGTCCTGTCTGGGCACGACTCGTATCCCAATAAGTCTGTGTTTTCAGATCTGTGAAAGTGTACCCATTACTAGCCAAAATCGGCCCAAAAGACTTTCTCCAAATCCTCTCTTTGAACCCAATCATCCGCTTTGTATTGATCCCATAACCCAAAGTCTCTATACACTTGAGCTTCACTGGACTTAACCCCAAAGTCCGAAGACCCTCAACATCTCTTAGAGTTGTGAAAGGCAAAGTACAAATGACTTGAGCTGGTTTTTGAATAAAAGTTTTACCACGCGACTCAAAAACTAAATGAATCGCCCCCCCAGCATCTCTCATTTGCACCAGTTTGCTTTCAAAATGGATTTGGACTTTGGACCTTATCGCAGTTTCTAACGCTTTTATGAGCCTAGAATTCCCCCCTTGGATTCGTTTAGACTCATCACTGGCTCCAAAAACCCGAAAACCCTGACTTAAGTCAGGATTCATCATGAGCATGAGATTGATCGCAGACTGCTGATTCGTGTCAGCTCCATACTCTCCTAAATAGGCTATGTTGATTAAATCTAAAACCCACTTATCCACATCCTTCTTAGCATAAAGATATTCTGACATCGTGACCCGGTCCATTCGGATCGCAGCCTCATTGTGTTTTTTATAATTAATAATGGGTGCATGAAAATCGATCTCCAACTCCTGCATGTCTTTCGCAAGATGAGCAGCTAAGGGACGAATTCCCACTAAAAGATCTTTTTCATAATAATGTTGCCCACCAAAAAAATAATGACCGCTTTCAATTCCTACATCTGCCTGGGCAAGATCATCAATGACCAGGCCCAGCTCTTTTGCCAAATCTAAAACGTCCGCATGCTCTGTATCAACGAGTTCTCCACCTAACTCACAGAACATTCCCTCTTTATTAAAATTATTCTGTGTAAAAATTCTACCCCCCAAACGACTTGCGGCTTCATAAATTTCACAGGGTATTCCGGCTTGCGACAGACGATAGGCAACAGTAAGGCCTGAAATCCCACCTCCTAAAATAGCAATGGGCTGAGCAGAGGAAGTCTGGGAAATGAAACTAGAAAATGCTTTTCGCAATAAAAAACTCGAAGCAGGTGCGGCTACAGCGCCGTAGGTAAGAGCTTTTTTTAAAAATTCTCGACGAGCTGGGTCATTTAATAAAATTTTTCTGGAAACTTCTTGCTGAATTAATTTTCTCAGAATGCCAAACAGGGGTGATCTTGCCATGAGGTGAAAAAGTGTAACAGAGATTTGCAAACTGTAAAGAAAAACGATACGTCTAAAAAATGAACAATCATCAAATTGAAAAAGACATCAAAGACCTCAAGAAATTTGGGTATGTGCAAGAACTCTTCCGCGACATGGGAGGATTTTCTAATTTCGCAGTGAGTTTCTCGATCATTTCTATTTTAACAGGCACGACACAGCTCTATGGCTACGGACTCCAACACGGCGGGCCACTCCAAATGACTTTGGGATGGTGGGTCGTCTCGATCTTTACTTTGAGCGTTGCCATGGCAATGGCTGAGCTCGCAAGCGCATACCCTACTGCAGGAGCGCTCTACCATTGGAGCACGTTTCTTGGTGGAAAAACTCTGGGTTGGTTTACAGCCTGCTTAAACACTCTGGGTCAATTTGCTATTTTGGCAGGAATCGATTTTGGGCTAGCACAATTTCTAGTTGGCTCTCTCCAAGAAGTGTTGCACATCCCTAACACTGCTCTGAGTCTCAATTTAGTCTATGCTACGCTTCTTTTTTCTCATGCACTTTTTAACCATATAGGAATTCGAGTCGTGTCCTGGCTCAATTCTTTTTCAGCCTGGTATCATATCATTGTCGTCTTTTTCATCTTAGGAGCACTTTGGATGAAGGGCTTTGCTCAACCCGTCAGTTTTCTAGTTCATCATCATCAAACGGATGGCTATCCTCCTTTTTATAGTTTTTTAGTGGGTCTTTTATTAGCACAATGGACGCTCACCGGTTACGACGCTTCCGCCCACGTCACTGAAGAAACCGTGGATCCCAGACGAAATGCGCCCTGGGGGATTGTGCTCTCCGTTGCCATTTCGGTGATCGCTGGGACGATTCTCTTATCAGCCATCACGCTTTCGATCCCTGATCTAACCCAAGCGATTGGATTTGGAGATAACGCTCTGTATGAAATTTTCAAACTCAGACTCGGAAGTTCTTTAGGCACGACTCTCATTTTACTGATCGCTGGAGCGATGTGGCTCTGTGGTTTGGCGGGCATGACTTCTGCATCTCGAATGATCTATGCCTTCGCACGAGATGGTGGATTGCCCTTTTCAAAGGTATGGGCGCGTGTCAGTCCTTCACACCGAACTCCCTCTAATGCTATTTGGGGACTCGGGGTTTTTGCAATGGGATTAGCAGTTTCTGTCAGTGTGTATTCTGCCGTCGTATCCATTGCGACGATTGCTCTTTATCTTTCTTATGGGCTCCCCATCGTGGCAAGAATCTATTTACGCTGGAAAGGCACAAAAGGGGAAAAGGGGCCTTGGTCCCTCGGAAAATTCAGCACTTTGAATGCAATCGTAGCCGTTTTATGGATTCTTTTTATCTCTCTCGTTTTCGTTTTACCCCCCAATGAAAAGGCTGGAAGCGTGATGCTGGGATGTTTTATTTTTCTTTTTATCTTATGGTTTTCTGTGGCAAGAAAAAGGTTTAGGGGTCCAAAGATTGGTTTTACCAAATGAATTTTAAAAACAAGGGGAAATCAAAATGAAATCTTATGAAATGCTTGTTAATGGTGAATGGGTTCCATCACGCTCTCAAGAGCGCAGAGAGATTCGAGACCCCGGAAATGGTGAGATTTTAGCCAGCGTCGCTGAAGGAAACTCAGAAGACGCGGAGAGAGCGATCCAAGCAGCGCGCTCTGCATTTGACCAAGGAACATGGAGAAAAACTCCAGCTCAGGAGAGAGCAAGATTTTTGTTTAAAATAGCGCAAGGCATTCGCCTCAGTGCCAGGGAACTTGCCACACTTGAAGTGAAAAACTGTGGCAAACCCTTGGCCGAGGCAGAGTTCGATGTGGCTGATGCTGCAGCATGTTTCGAATTTTACGCAGGCCTCGCAACTAAAATACACGGTGAAACCATGTCCGTCCCTGCCAATAGCTTGAGTTTTGTCGTGAGAGAACCGATCGGCGTTTGTGCACAGATTATCCCCTGGAACTTTCCACTCCTCATGGCAGCATGGAAACTGGCCCCTGCTCTTGCGGCAGGAAATACCTGCATCTTAAAACCCTCAGAACTCACACCTCTGACCGCTCTTGAGCTTGGAAAAATTTTCATAGAATCTGAACTTCCCAAAGGCGTGCTCAATATCATCACAGGCACAGGCCCGAAAGTGGGTGAAATTCTGGCGAGCAGCTCTCAAGTAGACAAAGTCGCTTTTACCGGAGGAACAGTGACTGGGCGCCGAATCATGTCCCTTGCCACTGGAAATTTGAAAAAAATCACATTGGAACTCGGCGGAAAAAACCCCAACCTTGTTTTTGCAGATGCTGACTTTGAAGCTGCTGTGGATGGCGCACTCTTTGCAGCCTTTGCCAATCAAGGAGAGGTCTGTTCGGCTGGATCTCGCCTACTGATAGAAAAATCGATTCATGAAAGCTTTACAGAAGCATTATTGAAAAAAATCCCTCTCATTAGACTTGGGCATGGACTGACTCCCGGGGTAAAAATGGGACCTCTGGTCTCCAAAGCGCATCTTGAAAAAGTCGAAAGCTATGTGAAATTAGGTGTGAGCGAAGGAGCGGAACTACTCTGTGGAGGCAAGCGCCCAGAAGGCAAAGCGTTTGAACATGGGTTTTTCTTAGAGCCCACTGTCTTTGACCACGTCAAACCTCAAATGCGAATTGCTAAAGAAGAAATTTTCGGACCCGTTCTCAGCATTATCCCATTTGAATCTGAAGAAGAGGCGATCCAAATTGCAAACGACACGGAGTATGGCCTAGCCGCTGGAGTTTGGTCTAAAAATATCGCGCGTGCACATCGAGTGGTTCAACAAATTCGTGCTGGCATCACTTGGATCAACACCTATCACCCGACTTACAACGAATTGCCCTGGGGCGGTTACAAACAAAGTGGGATGGGACGAGAGCTTGGACTTTATGGGATCGAATCCTATCTCGAAACCAAGCAAGTCAACGTCAACTTGGATGAAGCACCTCTGGGATGGTATTCATGAACCCTATTCCTGGCCCTAAAAGTCAGTCTCTCATGGAAGCTCGTCTAAAACACGTGGCCCGCGGGCCTTTTCACACTGCGCCGATTTTTATTCGGAAAGCTCACGGAGCGGTCCTCGAAGATGTAGACGGAAATGAGTTGATCGATTTTGCTGCCGGGATTGGAGTTACAAATATAGGCCACTCGGAATCATCAGTCGTCCAAGCGATCTCAGAACAGGCTGGACTTTTGATCCACGGAAGCTTTAATGTCACTCCCTATGAAAATTACATAAGGCTAGCTGAAAAATTAAACCTCAAAACACCTGGAAATTTTCATAAAAAAACTTTCCTAGCTAATAGCGGGGCTGAAGCCGTAGAAAACGCTATCAAAATCGCAAGAGCTTATACTGGGAGACAAGCAGTCATCTGTTTTGATCACGCATTTCACGGACGGACCTACATGGCTATGAGCCTTACAGCTAAAGCCAAACCTTATAAGCAAGGGTTTGGGCCTTTTTGTAGTGAAATCTACAGGGCTCCGTTTCCCTATACTTATCGTTTTAAGGAAACTCCTGGGCTCAAGCCACTCGAGAGAGAAGCACTCTGCGTGGAAGAATGCATCGCACAGTTTAAAAATCTCGTCCTCACGCAAATCGGGGCAACACAAGTAGCAGCAGTGATGATTGAGCCCGTCCTAGGCGAGGGGGGGTTTATCCCAGCACCGCAAAGTTTTCTATCTGCATTGCGCAGTTTTTGTTCTGAGCATGGAATAGTCTTGATTGCTGATGAAATTCAAACGGGTTTGGGTCGCACCGGAACTCTCTTTGCGTCTGAGCAATTAGATTTTGTTCCAGACTTAATTCTCACTGCAAAGGGCCTCGGAGGTGGGATGCCCATTTCTGCCGTCACGGGAAAAGCGGAAATCATGGACGCTCCGATCGAGGGAGGCATTGGGGGAACATTTGGGGGCAACCCCGTTTCTTGCGCTGCAGCCCTAGCAGTGTTTGAGCTTTTCGAGTCAGGAGAGCTTCTCAGCCGTGCGAGATCTTTAGGAGAAGTCTTACGAATCCGGTTGGGCGATTGGTTTCAGAAATTTCCAGTGATTGGAGAAACGAGAGGCCTTGGCCCCATGCACTGCTACGAAAACGGCTTGATCGTCATGAACGCTGGAACCTATGGAAACGTTCTACGCCTTCTTATGCCTCTAGTCATAGAGAAGGGGCAGTTGGAAAAGGGCTTAGGGATTTTGGAAAAAGGGCTGGGGACGCTATAGAAATTCCTCAACATTGGACTGAGAAATATAAAGTGGCTCCAAAGAGTGGGGATGTTCTTTTAGGAGTTCTTCGATCGCTTTTTTATGTCTTTGTTTTGTTTCGCTCAAAGTAATTTGTATGGGCTGTATCCCATTTTCTGTTTCAACCACGAAATCCACTTCGCCTTGGCCACGCCAATAATAAACTTTTTTATGTTTTCTAATAAGTGAGTCTCAATTAGACTAAGATATTTTCAAATAGAGTCTCAAAAAGCCCACTTGTAGAATAATCTGCAAGTGGGCTTTTTCTTATCCCTGGCAATATTAGCTAAAACCCGCAATCCAAAGCGCCAGCATAGAAAACGCCGTTAAGCAAAGTATTTGCTTCAGCTCTAAAAGCATCTAAATTTTGCTGGGTCTTCAGTCTTGAATCTGCAGTTTCTTTCTGTGCAATCACCTGAATCAAAGATGGATCACAGAGACGAGCTTTGACCTTTGACAATGTGTAGGCTTTTACGTCAGAAACCGATTTTGGGCGATCTCCTTTGTTAAAGAAATTTGTCCAAGAATCTCCGGTTTTTTCAGCGCTCTCTGCGTAAGTGCCCATGCCGAGCAAAGAAACCGACATCTCATGCTTAAGATCATCGACTTTCCACTCAGGAGCAGTGCTTTTGTCTCTTGCCACAATGAGATCCACAGCGCGAGCCAGCTTGGCTTCGAAAAAACCAAAGGGATCATTAGTGGCATCGTCACGAGTGCACTCCGCTGATTTTGCTGGATCTGTCAAACCTGAGACATCTTCATCTGTACAGAACCAATCGGAATGCTCGGGCTGTTTCCCAGTATATCCAAATGAAATCGCCATGAGATCATATTCGCCCACGCGATCCAAATGACGGAAGCCTTTGCCTAAGTATTCCATAATAGAGCGGGAAACTTTCCCAAACTCAAGTCCATCGGCTGCTCCAAGATTTCCACGAAAATTATGGCGCAATCCGAGATTATGACCCAGCTCATGCGTCACCATATCGTGAAAGTACCCAGCCATATAAACTTCGAAGCTCATCCCTGCCGGAGGTTCTTCGAAATCGTCTCTTTGAAAAAGAGGGTCCTCTAATGAAGGCTGGTCTGATCTGATCACGAATTCTAAATCCTTGTTTAAGCGTAAGAAAAATTTGCGAGCTTTGAGACTTGCAATCCGAGATCTGATTTTATTTTTCACATTTGTGATCAAGGACACCGCTTCATCTCCACGTCCGTCTTCTCTCAAGTGGCGTGCGTCTTCTGTGGCCTTGAACCAATGCTTATACAGTTCAATGATCGTAGGACCTTGAACTAAAACGTTGGCGCTAAAAGTTTCTCCGGTATATTGGTTCGCAACAGATGGACCAAAACCACCGTAAGGGGCCTTATTGACCAAATCCCACTCTAAAATATTGTAGCGAATGTCTCCAGCTACAAGGAGTTGATTTCGAGGATCGTTGGGTGGAATAAATTCATAGTTAAACACTTTCTTACCCACGATCGGCAGAAGTTTTTCATTCCACTCATCGAAAGATCCTGCAAAAGAAGGCTGATATTCTAAAGGAACATTTTTGATGTAGTATTTTACTCCTTCGTCTTTTTTTCTGGCATC
>JAHFAB010000052.1 GCA_023250795.1 Bacteriovoracaceae bacterium | reverse complement strand
CATCCCCAAGTTAAAAAGCCCATCAATATAGGGATTGATGACCTCATGTATAGGGTTTACGAGTGGACCAAAGAGTGGGCTTTTCACCCCAAATCGACCTAAAGTTCGATCTAGAGCCCATGCACCGATTTTAGCGGCGTAAAGTTTCCACCAGATATCAAACGCTTTTCCAGAAAAACCTGAAACCATTCCTAGTCCTTTGTCTACAAGAGTTGTGGTATTTTCTCCACGTAGGCGTCTCTCCCAAAGAGGAGCAAGGTGGGAAAGTGTTTCATCTTTCCTAAACAGCATTCCTAGAATTTTTGATTTTCCCAAGACTTTTGAGAGTGAGTCTAGTTCTTTGGATTTATCTTGATTTTGAGGTTGAGTGATTTTCTTAATTTCATTTGCAATGATATCGTTCATTTTATAGAGAGTGCTCTCTATGATCGGCCAGGCTTGAGATGGTGTTAGTTTTTTGTTACCAAGTTTTTCATACAGTGTTTGCTCTCCATCAGAAAGAGAGAGGGTTAAAATGGGAAAATCTCCGATGAGGTTATCTCTGACGTGGTTACGATACAGAGTTTTCGTGGCATCGTCGAGAGGTAGCTCTGAGAGTCTTGGGGGTTCATCTTTATTAGCAAAGTCAGAATTATCAAAACCAGAGAGCCTACCCATTTCCATCAGCTCTTTGAGTTGTATTTTTAGATTAGGTTCATTAGGGTTCTCACTCTGAAGCAGATGCAAATAAGAATTATAGGTGCTCCGTGCCGCCTTGTAACCTGGTGCTCCATAGATATCTGAGATCCATTCTTGAAGAACTAAAAGGTTATTGTCTTTACGTATCGCGTCTTCTGGGTCTGCTTCAGTCTTGAGAGGGTGAACGACGGGTAGAAGAATTCGTGCTAGATTCTCAAGTTTTACGGGTATGTCTTCTTTTTTTAACTTTTCATCAAGTTCTAGTATACCTTTGGAGTGAGCTGTAAGAGCTTGTGTGAGATCATCTCTTTTTTTAAAGAACAGTTTTTCTCTAACATTTTTGAGAGATTCGTCAATCCAGGATTCGATGAACTCATTGGGAATTGTCTTCATGTATTCCCTGTGTTTTGAACTTGCCATTTCTTTATATTTTAGGGCTTGTTCCTCAGAAGTGAACGGCAAGTCAGTGTTAAATAGTTTACCGAATGCATTGCTTTTGGCTCTCAATAAAATAAGCTTGAGGCACTCAATAAGTACTTTTGACTTTGAACTGTTTTCATTGTCTGACACAAAGCTGAGAAGTGGAAATGGCCAAGACTGAAGTTCTTTCTCTAGTTCAACCAATGTCAGGTGATTTTCTGTTTTTCGGATGACTGCATAGTCTCCAGCACTTCTTGAGGGATCTAAAATTTCTCCTAAAGGTAAAAAAAGACTGAGTACTTCTGGGATAAAGTCTTGAGTAGCATAAGTGATTCGCGCTTTATCAGAGAGTTTTGACCATTCTTGATTGAGCGATCTGATTTCATCTAGTGACATGAATTTTGATTTTTCAAGATACTCATCCCACTTGTTTTCAGATCTTCCTGGGTACAGATTTTTCCGAAAAATACCGAGGAGCTCTTCTCTAAAACTTGGTTCGATACTCTGTCTATTGTTTTTCGTGTAAAGTGTTTTGATATCTTCAATCCCAAAACCTTCTGTTTTTTCTTTCAAGTCAGGAGAAATTTGAGGCAGAGTTTCTATGTCCTTTTGGAGATAGAAGTATATTTCCTGCAAACTTCGGTAATGAAAATCAAGCGCAGTGTATTTTAAAATAGAAAGCAGAGCATCTTCAGTGGCGAAGAGTGATTGCTTTATTTTAGTGAGGGTTCGGATATAGGATTCATCGAGTTTGAATTTCAGTTCTTTGATTGGAAAGACTGCTAAAGGATTTGTGTCTAATATGGGAACGATAGTAAAATAATAGGGTGAAATGGCTTTCCCTTCGACCATAGGATGAAGGTCTTTGAACTCAGGTCTAGAAAATAATTCTTCAGCAGCTGCCAGGGGGATAGAGAAAGCTACAAGATCATTGATATTGTTTTCTTCCACGGGTTGTCCGAGCTTGGCGCTCAAGTCAACAAAATCTTTCGCAAACTTGAGATAGGTGGTGAGCGCTTGAACTGCAAAGGTATTCAGCATGGTTTCATATTTTGTTGCTATGAGTTCGATTTTGTCGTCATCAGCCAGTTCGGGGGTCAGTTCGGGGTTTTTGCTTTTAGATTGTTGTATTTCTTTTTTGGCGATGGATATTGCAGAGGAATACACATCTAATGATAAAAGTTTGACTAAACTTTTTTTCCAGGGATAGAACTTGTTTTTTAGGTTTTTAAACTGATCTGACTTGTTAAACTTTCTGAGTTCCGAAAATTTACTTATACCTTTTTGCTTGAGTGCTAGATTGGGAAAATAAAATCCGAGTTCGATATCGTTAATTGACTTGATGATCTCTTCAGCAGATTCTTTATACTCTTTCAGAATTTGATTGGTGGGAGATTGATTAGCTGGTGCCTGATCGGCGAGAAGTCTGGAGCCATGGCTTAATGTTAGAAAAAAAGAAAAGAAAAAGACGGTCTGTACTGATTTCTTACTGCAAAATCCAAACATTCTAAACTTCCTTCACTTCTAGCCCGTAGACCTCCACTCTCTCTCTTGTCTCTCTTTTGGGACCTCTGTTTTACAAAAACCTCTGTGCTATTATTTACAAAACACTCGTTGATACCTTGCCGAGAGGAGCTTACATCCTCCACCCGCGCCCCCTGAAATACCGCATGCTCTTCGATTTGCATCTCCTTCTGTTTCAGCTATCTTTTCTTTTATGAAACCCTCTCTCACCTCTTTCGCAATTTCAGCTTCAGTCATGCTACGCACATTTTCTAATACATTTCCAAGTTTCACTCTGTTATCCGGAGATAAATCTTCAAAGCATTTTTCAAACGATTCACCCAAAAGAAGTCGTCTTGCTCTGGCAATTCTTACTGCTTTTAATTGTGCCTCAGTAGGTATTCTTTCTCCTTCGGGTTTTGCGGCATTTTCCTTTTCTGTGATTAAACGCATTTCATCTTCAAAGCCAGGGCTGATAGCACCATTGACATTGGTAATGGCTTTAGTGGTTCTTAATCCTGCGACAGGATTTGTAGAAGCTTCACCGGTTACTAAATCAGGATACTTGGCAATCATCGTAGTATCTAGAAGTGCAGAAATAGTTTCAGGGTGAGCTTTTACTTTCACTCCTTCTGGTGTGCGTTCAATAATTCCAGCTTTTGTGAGTCTTTCTTCTAGTTTTAATTCCTCCAGGAGTCTTGCTTCGGCAGGCTTCGCTCGATTGAAGGCATTTTCAAGGGCTTTTCTTACTGCAATATCTCCCGCCATTTCTTCTTTCGGCCAAAACAGTTCTTCAAATGTTTTCTCTCCCAATTTCATTTCTTTGAGTGCTTTTACCCCCTCACTGATCTTTCCCGCAAGTTCTGCAGCAGCAGTGGCGCCAGGTGCACCCCAACTTTGAGCCGTAAACAGGCAGCTTAAAGAAAGAACAACCCCAATAGACAATAGTTTTCTAATCATTTCTCTAGTTCTCCTATTAAAAAAAATCCCAAATACATTGAGTAACCACACACCGAAAACTGGCTTAACCAGCAAATTGACCTGTCGCAATATAAGTGTTTGGGTCTAAGAAATCAAGGATTTTCTATATGCAGTGCAGCTTTCGTGGGTATATATACTATAACTAATCGTTTTTATTGGTTTTTATAGATTTGCTGTCTTTACATGCAGATTTGCTGTATAACTACTCGTTAATGTTTTGGTGTGTCATGAAAAAATCCACTCAGCATATAAGTTGTCTCTTTTTGGCCGCATCCATTTTATTTGGTTTTTATTTAGGTGTGTTCGAAGCTTTTTCAGATGAGCCACATGTAAATCCACCGTTCAAAAAAACAGCGTTGAGAGACGTACCTTTGATGGATGTGATGGATGAGTATCGTCAATTTCAAAAACTCTATGATTCTCTTACCCCTAAAATGCTCGGATGGAGTAAGTCCGGTTGTCCTGAACTGGTTCGAGGCGATAAGAAACGTGAATTCTTATTCAGAGAATATGAAAAAAGATTTCAGGTCTTTTCAGTTGAGAGTGGCGATATCGTTACTGATCTAAAAAAATTGGAAAACATGCTCAATCAGTTTCAGTCCCCAGTGATGAGATTCATGGCGTCCGAAGCATCAAAAGATCTGATAAAAGTTCTTGAATATAAAAAATCTTGCATGGTTTCTAATAAAATAGGTTTTGGGATTGAGAATCGGAAAGGCGAGGTGGGCCTTACTCAAAAAGCTGATCTGATGGAGAAGGCGTGCGGACACCTGAGAGCGGTCCAGTGGCATCCCTCTGAAAATGAGTCAGAAAAAACTTCGGCTGAGTTAGAAAACGTAATGAGTGAGAATGAAAGAGGGATAATTTCTTTTTCGAACGGGATTGAATCTGTTTTGAACAAACTCAAAGTCGTACTCAAGCGAGACTACCAGTCTAGAAATGACCAGTCCGAGCTGTTTCAAGAACTCCAAGGCAAGAAAATTGCTTCACTTCTTCACACCTATTATTCGTCTAGGAAAGCTCTTCTAATAGATTTTGATTTTCATTCACTTTTAGAAAAAGTCGGTTGTCCAAGCCCGAGTGCTGATGATGAGTCTGAGTTTTTAACCCCTCTTTTTAAACCTGAGGTTTTGGGTGAGAGTGAAAACTTAGCAAGTCGATATGACATGGCGAGAAATGAGTTCAACGATTTGAGCAAGGCTTACGCGCGATATCGATATGGGGTTGAAAACCTTTTGCATCTTTATGAAGAAACAAAGAAATTCTCTCCCCTCTATGACACTTCAACTTCATTACAAGGGTTTACACTGTTTTATAAAACGCCTGGGTTTGCTGAATTTCAAAACTACCTAAAAAAAAGGCAACCTAAGCCTTTAAACGACGTGCAAAATCCCTATCCAGAAGAGGTTTCTGAAGTTTTAAAAAAACAGTCTTCGATTTTAGAGTCATTCCAACCTCTCCTAGAAGAAGAAATAAAAGAATTTTCAACTCAGCATGGGGAGATTTTTAGAGGATTTGCCTATCAAAAATATATCTCTTATGGGCTAGTTCCTATCCCACAAGAAGAGATCGAGGCCTCTTATCCCTCTCCAAGCTACAAAAAGGCAATTGAGCATCCAAGGTATCAACAGGCAGTGAAGTTGTCGTCTGAATATCAGAAAGAACTCAAATCCGTATTAAACCTAGCGCAGAAATTAAGATCTGAGTTCAATGAAGTGAGTTCTCAGTTTTATAGTCATTTCCCAGAGTTTAGAGAAAGTAAGATTAATCTCTATTTATTGGAAAAAATTTTCGAAGGTGTGACCCCAAATGATCCAATGCAGTTTGAACAGATTGGATTCGAATTCCCTGGTTTAGAAATTTTTCCAAACTGGATCTTGGCTTACCGTGTGAAAATAGCTGCTGAACTCAAAAAGACTTGTGCATATAAAATTACGCAGGCCAAAAGTGCGGGAGATCCTGCTATTTTAGAGTGGCTCCGCGAAAGAGAACTGGCTTCTCTCGTTTTATCTAGAAAACCTTATCTTTCAGAACGTGCATGTAGGGTGCTGAAGCATGAGCAAGTGAGTGAGAGAAGAACGGGGTGGGTGACTGCTGGGACGAGTGTAGTTTTAGTGACAGGCGGATTTTTTACAGCACCTATTTTCCCCCCCTTGTCAGCGGCTTTGTTCGGGCTTGATTTAGCGATGAATACCTCTCAAGTCATCGATCATTGGGAAAAAGTGATTCGAGATGAAGAAAAGTGGAAGTTGGGCCTTTTGGACATCGGTTTGGTTCAGTCGGATGAGTCTGCGGCTTTAGTTCGCACTCTTTTTCTCTTGGCAGATGTCGCAGTAGATGTACCTGGTATGATCCAATCGCTAAAGTTTTTCCGCGCTTCCAGAACTTTGAAAGAGCTAGATTTAGGTCTTACTGCGGAACAAAAGGCCATTATTCTAAAATTGACCCCAGAACAATTTGCAGCTCTCCATAAATGGACTCAGAAAAGTCTCCTTGCGAAGGCTAAGGCTCTGCGTTTTTGGAGTGCGCTCAAAGAATATCGGTCGATGTCTAAGGTTTGGGATAAACTCTGGGAAAATCTGACAGGGGCTTTGAAATTAGATCCCGGAAAATTTGAAGGTTTTGTACAACAGTTCACGGAAGCCATTGCAAAAGGAGAAAAAATAGATCTTGAAAAAGTGACTGAAAATGAAGCCAAAGCAGCTCTGATTGAGGTCATGAGCCGTATGAAAGTGGAGAACCCTTTTCGTGGAGTTTTTGTTTATAAGGATTATACCTGGGCTGTGGGTAGGGCTGAAAAGAGGTTTTTGGGTGAGTCGGGTTTAGGTTTAGTGGAGGCCTTGAAGAAACCCAGTGAAGAAGAGCTTGCCAGTTGGTTTTTTAGAACTTGGACTCAAAGAATGCGTGAACTCAGACAGAAAAATATTTTAGAAGTTCTTTCTAAATGGAATCCAAAAGAGAAGTACGCAGAAACCCAAATGAGAGAGGTTTTTTCAGAGCTTTTTCGCGAAGCGAACCCTACTTATAAAAATCTCCCTGGTTGGTTAGGAAAATCACTTCCTTGGCAAAAAATAGAAGATACATTTGTTAGAAATAACTTTCTTACAGCGATGGATAAATTAGGTTTTCTAAAAAAATCTGGAGCTTTTGAAGCGTTTCAACTTAGTTTGAAAAAATATGCAAAATATATCCCTCTCTCTTCAAGCCCATTTTTGCGCAAACATTCGATACAAATATTGGTCGCAGTAGCAGTAGCATCATGGATGGACTATCAGTCTGCTTTTCATAAGGCTGTAGAAAATGGGATTGATGAATTTGAAATTAAGATGGACGAATTTGATAAGTGGATCAAGGAAACACTCAATGGGGCTGCGATTGTTTATTGTGTGGAAAATTATCAATATGACGAACAGGTGGCATGTGTTTTGGGCTATGATTATGTCAATAGTGGGATGAGAATGGAAAAAAACTCTGATCTCATTGATGTTTGTGAAGGAATGTTTGAGCGCCATTATGAATATTTCACTTTGTTCAAAGATGCCCTTCCCTCTGAACTTCGCGAAAGGGTCTTTACCGAGCTCTCCTTGCAGGGGCGAATCGAGGCATGTGTAGTTGGATTAAAACAAGGGGTTTTGGCTGGGCAGAAGAAGTAGTGGTTTTGTGCAGTATACTGCACAAAATGTGTTGACTTTGTGTAGTATATTGCACAAAATGGTGAAATGGATCGGAATTTACTGAAGGAAACCCTCTTGGGGCAGGCATTAGAAGCTAAGAAAATAAGAGAACAGCCCCAAACCATTGAAAGAGAAAACCAGCAACACACTCTTTCCTATTTTAATAATAATCTCGTCAAAGTGATTACAGGCGTAAGAAGGTGTGGAAAATCTGTTTTTTCTTTACTCGCCACAAAGAATCTTCCAGCTGCTTATGTCAACTTTGACGACGAACGACTGCTCAGGACTAAAACAGAAGATCTGAATACTGTGCTCGAAGTTATTTTGGAGTTATATTCCAGTGCAAAAGTCCTTATTTTTGATGAAATCCAAAATGTCCCAGGTTGGGAACTTTTTGTGAACAGACTCAAAAGACAAGAGTTTCAGCTCGTGGTTACAGGAAGTAATTCAAAATTACTCAGCCAAGAATTGGCTACTCATTTGACTGGAAGGCATCTGAGCATTGAGTTGTTTCCATTTTCGTTCAGAGAGTTTCTCAAATTCAAAGGGTATCTTTTAGAAAAAAATCATGAATTTAAACAAGGAGGATTTCCGGAGGTTTGCTTGGGCGTGCCGATGGGGCCTTATTTGAGAGAACTTTTTGATAAAATCGTGAGCCGAGATATTGTTTATCGTCATGGGATCAGATACGAGAAAACTTTTAAGGAATTAGCGCTCTATGCTTTGACTCATTTTTCAAGAGCGACCAGTTACCAAAATCTTTGCAGAACTTTGGAGATGAAAAGTGTTCATACAGTAAAAAATTATTTTCAGTATTTAGAGGAGGCTTACCTCCTATTTCAAGTATATCCTTACTCTTCTAAAATGCAGGAACAGATCAAGCTTCCTAAGAAAATCTACTCAATTGACTTAGGGCTATCCTCTTCGTTGTCATCCAGTAGCTCTGAAGATCTGGGGGCAAAATTAGAAAATCTAGTTTTTTTAGAGCTCAAACGAAGACGTTTTGAAATTTATAGCGGGCTTTACCCTAAGTTTGAAGTCGATTTTGTGATCCGAGAAGGAAGAGGCGTCAGAGAGCTTATTCAGGTTTGTTACACAATAAAGGATGAAAAAACTCAAAAGAGAGAAGTTCACGCCTTGTTAGAGGCTTCCAAGCTTTTGGGTTGCAAAAATCTTTCCATCATTACCTGGGATGAGGAGAGTGAGTTAAGTCTGAAGGGGCTAAAAATTCAGGTTGTTCCCGCTTGGAAATATTTGACAAATAGTATTGATTGAAGACTTGGGGTTACACTCAGATTGAGATGAACCACTGCTTGGGTTCTTGAGTTATTTCATCTTTAGATATTTTGTCTGTGGAGCTATTTTGTCTGCGGCAAAAAATCCACCATTTTCTCCCTCCCATATATTTTCACAGCCGCGTAGGCGTTGTGGGTACGACACAAGCAGCGCAGGTTCTCAGGAAAACTAGATCCCCCAAGCGCAACGGGCTGACGATGATCGACCTCAAGCGCCCAACGACTCGTGCATCTCAGGCCTGTTTTCTCGTCCACATTTTCGCACTGCCAATCAGCGTCCTGTAAAGTGTCGCGTCGGTTTTTGGCGCTAACGAAGTGGGGTGCGCCCGCAGGTGGGGCTTGGTTCTCCAGCGGAGTAGCGGGGTTTTGCACTGCAAGACTCTCCGGAAAACTAGCGATTACTTTATTTTGATCTGACTGGGTGCTTTTATTTTTCTCTTCTTCATTCTTTACTTGTTCCTTTACCTCTTTCTTTGCCTGTTTCTGTGCTCGCCTCTCGTCTTGTCTCTGTGGATCGATTTTATCGAGCATAAATTCGGTCGACATCAAAAAGATTTCCGCATAGCTCATGTTAGGGTTCTTATGCGCCGAAAGTTCTCTGAGTCTTTGGATATTTTGCATTAGCTTTTCTTCCACCACCAACTTGAGCTCGGTTTTATCAGGTGTGAGAACGCGCGCTTTTTCAGTGCCCAAGATTTTATCTTCCAGT
>JAHFAB010000413.1 GCA_023250795.1 Bacteriovoracaceae bacterium | reverse complement strand
ATATCGCTACACGCAAAACTCGATACCCGGACCTAATGGTTTTTCCCGGGGCAGGACTAAGTTCGTTGCCTTTCAGCTTCGTTCCGCACTTGCTGGTGATTACTGACTTCTTGGCGCACATTGAGTGTTAACTACTAAAATAAAACCATAAAATCAAGAAAAAACTCGTAAAAAAGGCAATTATTTTAAAAAAAAATTAAAAATATTTACATGGATATTGGCTCTCTTTCTTGTTCCCTGACTTTTATCTTGTCACAGTTTTGGCCCACGCTTCACCTCCACGCCTTAGTTTTTTATAAGTGAACCGTTAAGCCGCGATTTTTTCTTTAGAGGGTTTCAAGTAGCTTTCGCATGCCCAGAGTACTTGGTTCGGTGTAATTTTTTGCATACACTGATTGTCTTTGCAGCGAGTTATTTTATCCGCAGCAACACTCAAACAAGGGCTGCAAGGGAGTTTAGCCCACACCACTTTGGATTGAGCCGAACGCGGAGCGTAAAGACTTGGGGTCTCAGGTCCAAATAGACCTACTAAGGGAACCTCCGCCCAAGCCGCCAAATGCATGATTCCGCTATCCACACTGATGACGAGATCAGAGTCTTGTAAAAGTTTGAGGAGCTGTAAGAGAGTGCTTTTTCCAGCGAGGTTAAAAACTCGACTGGGTTCGTTTAACTTTTTCATGAGACTTTGTACTCGGGGAAGTTCTGATTTTACTCCTGGGAACACGAGTTCAATTTCCGGGTCTTCTAATAAATGCTTGCAGAGCTCTACCCAATGGCTTTCTCTCCACATTCGATGCCAACTCAGATCACTCGAATTGATATTGATCACGACTCTTTTAGAGAGATGGGTGGATTTTTTCTGTCTAGGCAAAGGATGAGTCAAATAGCTTGGAAATTTGGGTATGGGTGGGAGAGGAGATATTTTTTTAGGTAATTCGAAGCCTAAATAATGGGCCATTCTCAAATTATTTTCGGTCATATGATGTTCAGGAGTGAGCGAAACTAAGTGTGTGTAAAGTTGTTCTCTCCAAGGTTTTGCCGCGATAAAGCCAATGCGCATTTGAGTTCCACTCAGCCTGGCTAAAAGAGTTGTGAAATTTGCAGTGGGTTCAAGATCTAGAAATGCATCTGCTTTGAAACGCACTGACTGACGCCATGACTTCCAAAGTGTGATTAGAAATCTCTTTAGGGTAGGTTCTATCACCCAGACTTCGTCAGCAAAGCCTGAGATTTTCACAAGGTCTGCTTGGCCAGGAAAAGACCAAAAAGCCACTCGTACACCCGACTCTTTTAGAGTTTTGAGTAAGGGGAGGCTGAGAACGACGCTCCCCAGTCCAATAAACTTAGTACAAATGACGCGACGCGGATGATGGGGCAGGCGCATATCTCCGTAAAGGCTTTTTGCTTTAGGTGTAAACCAGCTTAAAAGCTTCAGAAGAGGTATCCCGATCCATAAATCAATGCGACGCATCCAAATAAAGGACATATCTGACAGACTCATCGGAATTTTCCAGAACAATGTTAAAATAAACAGTTAAAATAAATAGAGTCATGACTCAGCAAAGAGCTTTCCCTATAAGTTTTTTCTTATTATTTCTTTTGTCATTGGAGGCGTACTCGGCCACTGTGCCTAAACAGTATCGTTTAGGGTTTAGCGCGGCCTACACTTCGATTTCTTACACAGAATCAGATGAATTTCAGCCATCCCGAGGAGTTTCTGGATTTTCTGAGATTGCCCTAACAACAAAAGCGAGTTTGAGATATTTTTTGATTCCTCCAGTGGTGGACCTCGAAGCGAATGTATTTTTTACAGCTTTACCCCTCAGCACCAATCTTTCAGGAGTCACGGTCAGATATTTAGGTGCTAATGTAAGGCTTGGAGTGCCTATTCCTCCTATTCTCCCGAAACCTTTGAGTCTCAATCTCATGCTAGGTTGGTATTACATCACAATGTTTGTAACAGATAATCAGTTTGGTTTTCAAAACATTCGTGGACCCCAAATTTATCCAGAATTAAGTTGGATAATTCATTTGAAAAACGATTTGCCTTTGGTGTTTACCACTTATTTCAAATTTTCCCCCATTTCCACTAGTCTAACGACTTTGACTTTTAAAAACCGAGAACTCTCCACTGGGCTCAATGTAAGAATCCCTGTTGGAGGAGCAAACGTTCTTCCTTACTATGCATATATGAAAGCCCTTTCGATAGGAGTGAATTACACCACGATTAATCCAGAAATTCAGGCCTTGAGACTGGTGACTATTAAAAATTCAACAACAACTGTATATCTTGGATATGATTTTTAAGGTTTGAACAATGCTCCCGTGTTTATAGTCGAAGTGCAGGGATTTCCAGAGTTGCATCCGCCGAAGAAAATCATTTCAGAACCGTCCCAAATAGATCCAAAG
>JAHFAB010000412.1 GCA_023250795.1 Bacteriovoracaceae bacterium | reverse complement strand
AGAAAAAACCCGTAAAAAAAGCGATTATTTTAAATGGAATACAAAAAACAGAACGCTTTCATTACTGGGTTTTTTCACCGACCATCTTTACGGTCAACTCTGTATTCATCATCTTTTCCTGCCTTTCTCTAACATTCCAAAATAGAGTCTTAAAGGGGACCCATCTAAACCGTGTATTGACTTGTTCAGTTAATTGAGGTCAACAAACATGTCTACTAAGGTACGAGCTTTAGAGTTTTTTAAAAAAGAAATGGGTCCAATGACATTTGGAATGTTTCTGACAGCTATTCGAACTAACATGAACTTGTCCCAAACAATGCTTGCTCGCAGACTAAAAGTGAGCCGTTCTATGATTTGTGATATTGAAAAAGGTCGGGTTGCAGTCAGTCCAGCGCTTGCTGTTAAAATTGCAAGGGCTGGAAAATTTCCAGAAGAACTCGCAGTAAAATACTGTCTGCAAGACCAGCTCAAGTGTGCAAAAATTCATATGCACATCGAGTTAAAAGCTGCATAGATTCTTCCCTTTTTCTACGGAGTTTTTGTTAGAGGGGGAGAAATGAACTTCGGAAGTCCAGCGCTTATACTGCGTACGTGCCATAGTCCACATCAATACAAGAGCGGGCGACAAAAACCGGGCACTCCCACGCTAGCGCCGCGGCACGACGCAACGCACAGAGTAGAGGTCGTCACTACGGTAGCCGCCGCCGTCGTAGATGTGCCCATCACACCCATCAAAGAGGTAGGCGACATTGGGATTATCGGGCCGAACCGACCAAAATGTATGATCATCAAGATTCGGAAGCACCTGGGGAGTGTACCATTCGGGGTCTCCCTCAGATTTGTGCAAGTAGCTGATTTGGATGGTACGACGCCCCTCATTAATTACCATATTGTACTATGGTATTACCTATGGTACCCTTTTATAGAGAGAGGGTGGGACATTAAGGTGTTATATGAGCTTGGCTAAAAAAATAACCGTTGAAATTTCAGAAGAGTTGCTCTCGAAAGCACAAAAAGCTACAAAGCAAAGTATCACAGAAACTATCCGGCAAGGATTGAGACTAGTAGCTGCCTCTGAGGCTTACGAAAATTTGAGAAAACTCAGGGGGAAAGTAAAATTTTCTATTTCTCTCAAAGCTCTGAGAGAGGAAAAAACTTAACTCCATGCTTGCTATAGACTCCAGTTCTTGGATTGCCTACCTCCAAGGTGAGCAAGGCTCAGATACAGACTTAGTCGAGCAAACGCTCAAAGACAGGCAAGGCGTCCTCCCGCCTGTGGTGCTTTCAGAATTATTCAGTGACCCTAATCTTTCAGATGATTTAAGATCCTACTTATTGGATCTACCACTTTTAATTATACAGGCTGGCTATTGGGAAAGAGTCGGGAGTCTACGAGCGAAAATGTTAGAAAAAAAACTAAAGGCAAAGTTAGCCGACTCTATGATTGTTCAAAGCTGTGTCGACCACGGAGTCCCACTTGTTTCTAGAGATCTAGATTTTAAAAATTTCTTGAAAGTTACAAAATTTACACTCTTCATTACTCCGTAACATCCACCAGGCAATCCTCTCAGTCATTTCTGGGCGGTATATTTCTTTGCTGCAACGTAGTTTTTCAAGAGTTGCACTGTTTTGATGAGCAAGGGTGTACTCGCAAAGGCATCTTTTAAAACCTGATCTGAACTTTCAATCAAATACTCATGAACAATATCGTTTCTTAGATCACGTATTAGGCGCCATTCGTGAGCGGAGCTAATAATCCCTCTTTTTTCCATTCTATTCAGGCGGTCTATAGCAGTTCCTTCCTCAACGAGTTCAATCTGATCAATCGTTCGAAAAAGTTTTTGAAATAGGAAATCACATAGTCTGGAGAACCGCGCTGTCAACGCTTCGCAAGATTCTCTTTGTTCGATACTGAGTTGGCTGAGCTTTTGATCAAAAATAGGTTTCACTCGATCATAAGACTCTTGCAATACGACAACGGCTGAGTCCAAAATAGTCAGTTGTTCTTGGAGAAGTTTGATGAGGTATTTTTTGTCCATAGGATTACTTTTGTAGAACGAATGACTTCTTTAAAGCTTCCCAGCCCACAGACTCCATCGTCTAAGATGATATCTATTTTTTGTTCGCCCAACCTGTCCTCAAGTGATATTCGAAGTTCTCGTTTTAGTCCATTTATATTTTGCTCAGTTCTGTTTTTTTTGGAAGTATTTTTTAACAGAATGTAGAGATCAATATCCCCTCCCTTTTTCTCTAATGAGGTTCTGGAGCCAAAAATGGAAATTTCTTTGGGTTCAAATCCTTTGAGTCTTAAAACAGAGGTCGTGGCAGAAATGATGGATTGGATTTCTGAATCAGATAGGCGGATTTTTTTCTGACTCACAGAGGTTTATCAGCAGAAGTAGTGGGTCTTGAA
>JAHFAB010000411.1:2009-2423 GCA_023250795.1 Bacteriovoracaceae bacterium | reverse complement strand
CCTGACCTTTTATGCTTTCTTATTATGCCTTTTTGGATTTGTTGAGATAATCCTGAATCGCCGCCTTAATCGCATCTTCTGCTAAAACAGAGCAGTGGATCTTAATTGGAGGAAGAGATAGTTCTTCTACGATTTGTGTATTTTTGATCTCCAGTGCCTCATCCACAGTTTTTCCTTTGACCCACTCTGTTGCCAAAGAAGAGCTCGCAATCGCACTCCCGCAACCAAATGTTTTGAACTTGGCGTCTTTGATCATCCCAGTTTTTTCATCAACTTCAATTTGCAGTTTCATCACATCGCCGCATTCAGGTGCTCCGACCAATCCCGTACCCACATTGGGATCTGCCTTATCCAAAGTACCTACATTTCTTGGATTTTCATAATGATCAATGACCTTTTCTGTGTATGCCATAA
>JAHFAB010000411.1:0-1999 GCA_023250795.1 Bacteriovoracaceae bacterium | reverse complement strand
GTGTGCAGTCCAATCTACTGATTTGATATCGATGCCCTCTTTAGCCATCTCATAAAGGGGCGATAAATCGCGTAACCTCTTTGCCGTACGAATGACTTTATCGATTGCATAATCCACTTCTTCATCCGTTGTAAAACGTCCCACACTAAAACGAATGCTTGTATGGGCCAGATCATCTCCTACTCCAATACTTTTCAAAACATACGAAGGCTCAAGACTGGCTGAAGTACAAGCAGAGCCACTAGACACTGCAAGTTCCTTCATCCCCATCATGAGAGACTCACCCTCAATATAAGCAAAGCTGACATTGAGATTATTACACAGACGCTCTGTAGGATGCCCGTTCAGATAAACTTCGTCCAAACCATTTCTAATTCCATCCCAGAGCCTATCTCTCAGTTTTCTGAGACGCTCAGTTTCCTCTGGCATAAGTCTCTTAGCTAGTTCAGCTGCTTTTCCAAACCCGACAATTCCTGTGACATTCAGGGTCCCAGAACGCATCCCTCTCTCATGTCCTCCTCCGTGAATCAGAGGAGATACTCTGACTCTCGGATTTTTTCTCCGAACATAAAGCGCTCCCACCCCTTTGGGTCCATAGATTTTATGAGCTGAAAGAGAAAGGAGATCAATTCCCATTTTTTGTACATCAATCGAAACCTTACCCACCGCCTGTACAGCGTCTGTGTGGAAAAGAACTCCTTTTTCTTTACAGATTTTTCCAATTTCAGCGATGGGATTAATCGTTCCAATCTCATTATTTGCAAACATAATAGACACTAAAATCGTCTTGGGTGTAATGAGTTTTCGGATATCTTCTGGGTTCACCTGTCCGTACTGATCCACTGGTGCATAAGTAATCTCAAAGCCCTTACTCTGCAAATAATGGCATGTATCCAAAACCGCTTTGTGTTCAATGCTTGTAGTAATAATGTGATTGCCTTTTTCTTTATACATCTCAGCAACACCGGTCAAAGCAAGATTATTGCTCTCGGTGGCACCACTCGTGAAAATCAGTTCTTTCTCCGTAGCTCCTAGTAAACTTGCGATTTGTGTGCGGGCATTTTCGACAGCCGCTTCGGCAGTCCAACCAAATTCGTGATTCCGGCTAGCAGCGTTTCCAAAGACCTCAGTAAAATAGGGCAGCATCTCCTTGAGGACCTCTGGGTCAACTGGTGTAGTCGAATGGTAATCTAAAAAAATAGGCAGTTTCACGGTTCATCTCCTATCGCTAATACTGTTCTCAGCCGACCTAGTTCGTTTAAACGAATACTAGATAAAAACCGAAAAACCCTAGTATTGAGATCCGTCATAAAACCCTTGATCTCACACTTTCCTTTGTACTCACACTCACATCCAACGTGCCCACTTCCCATGGGAGGAGCACAGACCACTACTGCTTGCGGGCCTTCCATCAATTGTAGAAACTCAGCAAGAGTGACCTCCTCTAACTCCTTTTTCAGCATATAACCGCCGTGAGCACCCTGAGCCGATTGGATCAATCCACAATCCCTCAAACGCTGCAAAGTCTTTGCTGTAATTTCAAAGGGCAATCCGTATTGGTCCGCCACCTCGCGTGCGCTGGTTATATTTTGGCGCCTCTGACTCATATGCCGTAGAGCAATCAATCCGTATTCGGTGGTTCTGTTAAGCCTGATCATAAAATTCTCTCTCATTTACGACATTTAAAGTCCGAATTCAACCCATAAAACCCGAGCGCAACGCTTCTTTTATGGTGACCATTTGCCATTTTACAGACGCTATTCTCTTTATATACGATAACTATTATCGTATATAAAGAGAAGAAACACAAGTTTCTAACTGCCCAACCAGATTACCAGAGTAAAAAAGGACACAATTGACCCAAAATTTATCGTGTTATAGCCTTAGCGATGTAGGTAAAGGGATATTTATATTCTGGGGGTACATATGAAGTTAAGAAAAAACCATTATTTGGAATGGTACGGTTCAGGTCGGTTTTTATTTTTTTATCTTTTATTAT
>JAHFAB010000051.1 GCA_023250795.1 Bacteriovoracaceae bacterium | reverse complement strand
TGAAATCATAGCAGAAAGCCTTTATCGGCTCACGGAGAGCGTTATAGGGCATCATGAGGCTCCTGTTTATTTTCCATTGATAGGTACGCTCTTTGTTTTTATTTTTACTTCGAACCTCATTGGTCTGATTCCTGGTTTTGTTGCCCCAACAGGAGATCTCAATACGACGCTTGCCCTAGGACTCTTTGTTTTCATCTATTATAATGTTGCAGGGTTTAAGGCTCATGGGGCGGGCTACCTGAAACATTTTTTAGGCCCAGTCTGGTGGTTGGCTCCTCTTCTTTTGATTATAGAGCTAGCTTCGCACATATTTAGGCCGTTTTCTCTCGCTCTGAGGTTAAGAGGAAACATGATGGGGGACCACTTGGTACTCAGTGTGTTTTCAGGCCTAGTTCCTTATTTGTTACCAGTTATTTTTTACGGTTTAGGATTATTTGTTTCGTTCGTACAAGCCTTCGTTTTCTGTTTGTTGACGATGGTTTATATTTCGTTATCTACAGCACATGACCATTAAGAAAGGATGGGATTTTCGATGAGTTTCAAAAAAGCACTGTTTTTAGTTGGATCGTTCGCATGTCTGCTCGGAGCGTCTGTCGCTATGGCGTCAGAGGGGACAGGTGGTGGAGATGCATATGCCTCTTTAGGCGCAGCCCTTGCGATTGGACTTGCAGCATTTGGTGGGTCATTGGGACAAGGCAAAACGGCAGCCGCGGCACTCGAAGGGATTGCCCGCAACCCAGCCGCCGCCGGAAAAGTTTTCGTTCCAATGATTATCGGACTTGCGCTCATCGAATCTTTGGTGATCTACGCGTTCGTGATCGCATTTGTTAAAATTAAAATTTAACACCAGTCTCGTTGAGTCAGGAATTAATGCGGCGAGCCGTGGAGTTTTAGGGGTTTTGGTGTTCTCACCTTAATATTGAGTTGTATGTTGGGCAGACGTGAGCTCAACATATAACTTCTTTTATAATTTTCTATTGTATTAAAATTGGACATCTGCTCAACTACTTAGAAGCATTTTAATTTTAACTAATTTAACAAGGAGACAGAAATGGAAAAAAACTGCAAAGTATTGCTATTTGTCACTGCGTTCGCTTTGGGAGCTGGGCTGTCTGGTTCTGCAGAGGCTGGACACTATGGTATGGCAGGATGTGGGATAGGGTCTTTAGCATTTAAAGATAAGCCTGGTAAAATTCAAATCATTGCGGCTACACTGAACGATATTATTTCACCACAAACATCAGCAATCACCTCTGGTACCTCTGGATGTACAGAAGAGAGCTCTCGCGAAGAAGCTTCTTTGTTTATCCAAACAAACCAGGAGGCCCTAAAAAAAGACATTGCTAAGGGTTCAGGTGAGAGCGTGGTCGGTCTTTCTAAAATACTCCGCTGTAATGATTCTAACCTGCTTGGAATTGAACTTCAGAAAAACTATGGAAAGATTTTTCCAAGTTATGACACGACACCACGGGTCATCGAACAGTCAATTGAGTCAGCTATTACAAAATCAAATGACTTGGCAGGTACTTGTTTAACTTTGATCTAATCTGATTTTCAGATTCAGAAAGGAAAATGAAAAATGAAAAAATTAAGCGCGATATTTATATTGTTTATTTTAACTCTAACCATGGCGGCCTCCATTTCTTTTGGTGCAGAAAAGAAAGCTAAGAGCGTATCTTCTGAAAAACAGTGGTCTCGTCCCTATGGTCTAGCTGGGTGTGGACTTGGTTCTGTTCTCATGGGTAAAAATGGAAACCAAATTTTTGCTGCAACCACGAATGGAACTGTATACAGCCAGTTTTTTGGTATCACCAGTGGGACACTCAACTGTGTTGATGACCCAAACGCAGAGGTAGCTTCGAATGTTGATCGTTATATCCTGGTCAATCAAGCCGCGTTGGCGGGCGACATTGCCCGAGGAAATGGAGAGACGCTGAGTGCACTCTCTTTTGTGATGGGATGCAAAGATGTCAACAAAGCGGATTTGGGGCAAGCTCTCCAAAAAAACTTTGAACACATTTTCCCCAACTCAGAAGTCGCGCCCAATGAGGTGACGGATGCCATTATTTCCGTTATTCTCAATGAGCAAACACTTGCAAGTAAGTGTCATCTTGTGGGCTAGGTTCACCTTTCAGTGAATTAAAACCTTTAAAACGGCACTCTGTTTAAAAACCGAGTGCCGTTTTTTTTTATTTAGGTTATGGTCCCTCCTCGAATGCGGTTTTTTATCTTTATATTTCTATCTATTGGAGCCACCCAACTTTTACGGACGAGTGTACTAGCCGGTGATACTGTGGATGACGAGGTTAATGAACTCATCTCACACTCAAAAAAAACCCAACTTTCTCGTTCAAAACAATGGCTAAAATTAGTGCATTACCAACCGACGTTTTGGGGTGGCTTTGAAAGTGAAGTTGGAGGAGACGAGTTTTTTCTATCTAAAAATGGTCGAAAAGACCCAGAACTGGAGCTAGAAGCCACATTGAGAGCTTTTTTTAAAGCTCCACATGAAAGCAGTGTTCAAGCGAAGAATCCGACGAATAGTAAAGGAGAGTCGACTACAGCCGAAGAAAACAAACACCCTCTTTGTCGGTTTCCCGCTAGGCTTCAGTGGTTGAGTGAGCAGCTTTCCATTTCTGCTGAAAAACTTCCTAAAGCCAACTGTCCCCTTTATCAAATTTATTTGAAAAGACTTTCTCCTCAATCTGCTAGTCTTATTTTTTCTTCTTATTTTATCAACAGTCCCGCCTCCACTTTTGGTCATACTTTTTTGAGAATCAGTCGAAAGGACTCAGCTCCAGGTCTTGCCGAGAAAGATCGAAATGAACTTTTGGATCATGGCATTGGCTATGCAGCTAACCTCACAACAGATAACCCGGTTCTCTATGCCATTTTTGGATTGGCCGGACTTTTTCAAGGGACTTATACCAACGTTCCCTATTACTACAAGGTGAGAGAGTATAATGATTTTGAGTCCAGAGACCTTTGGTCCTATGAGCTCAATCTTTCAGACGCTGAGTTGGAAATGCTCGTGTCCCATTTGTGGGAGTTGGGTGGGACCTCATTTCGGTATTATTTTTTATCGAAAAACTGTTCTTATCAAATTTTAACCGCATTAGAGGCAGCAGCTCCAAGACTCCATTTGACAGAAAGGTTACCTTTTTATGTGATTCCTTCAAGTACTCTCCAGATTTTGATATCTGAGCCTGGACTTGTTAAAAAAATCAGCTACCGTCCAGCGGTGCGGGTACAGTTTTTTCATCGCTACGAACATTTGCTTCCTAGTGAGAAAAAGATATTTAAAGGAGCAGTTGAACAAAGGGATTTTTCTTCAGCAGAACTAAAAGCACTTCCGTTGGAAAATCAAGCACATGTTTTAGATACAGCCCTTGATTATTGGGATTTTAAATATCCAGCCAATGTTTCAAAAGAAAATGTTGAACAGGCGGAGTTTAAACAAAAACTTCTCATTCAGAGAGCAATAATTCCCATTCAAAGCGAAACACTGAAAATCATCCCTCAACCAAGCGAGGAGCCACATTCTGGACATGGTTCGCGTCGATTTACTCTCGAAAATGGATTTGAAAAAAACGGGGGTTATTTTTCGAGCATGCAAATGCGCTTTTCTCTACATAACTTTTTAGATCCGCAAGAGGGCTATCCAGTTGGAGCCCTAATTGAATTTTTTCAGTTTAAATTACGATACCAATTGGATCTAAAGGTTCTAAAGGTGGACGAGGTAGGTCTGATTAGACTTGCTTCGCTCATCCCCTTAAAAGAATTTCAAAAGACGATCTCTTGGCGTGCCGATTTGTCTGCTAAGACGGTCTTGGATCACGGTTGTGACCACTGCTTGGCCTATGGAATGGAGGGGGGCCCCGGAGTAACTGTACAGCCATTTGAAAAATCAAATTTTTTAACTTACGCCTTTTTAGAGGGCGAAATGCGTTATTCACCTTTCTTTTTTACATCTAAGCTTCGGTTGGGAGCTGGTCCTACTTTTGGTGTCTTAATGGCACCTGTTTCGTCATTTCGGTTTCTTTCTGAGATCGGTTACCGTTATGTGTTTCTTTCGCCTGTGCCTAACGTTTTTTATTGGAATAATGAACTGTCTTTACGGCTGACTTCTGCTTTCTCGGGGGGCTTGCAGGCCAGTCTCTATCCCACTCTGCAGGCATTGGGGCTCAAGTTTTCGTATTATTTTTAGAACTCGTTATGAAAAATAAATTTATTGTTCTCATTTTTTTTGGAATTTTTTTTTCCGCTTCATGCAGTTCCCTTCTCTATTATCCGGCGCATGAACAGTGGGTTGAGATAAAAGACTTACCTTTTAAGGCAGAAGACATTTGGCTGGCGTCAGAAGATGGGGTTAAAATTCATGGGTGGTACTTTCATTCTGATATCACCGAACGCCCTAAAGCGGTGCTTGTTTTTTTTCATGGTAATGCAGAGAATATTTCCACACACTTTCAAACACTGACTTGGATTTTAAAGCATGAGTACGATTTTTTTATTTTTGACTACCGTGGCTACGGGGCTTCAGATGGAAAACCAGATCCAAGTGGTACATTGATGGATGGCAAGTCGGCGATTCGATATGTTTTTAACCGTAACCACCAACTTCCTCTTGTAGTTTATGGACAGAGTTTAGGGGGGGCCATAGCGCTCAAATCAGTCATTGATTTGAAAAACAAGATACCGATCCAACTTGTTGCTGTGGATTCTACTTTTCACTCATATCAGGCGATTGGAAAAAAAGTTCTTTCACGAAGTTTTCTGACTTGGATTTTTCAACCCCTTGCTTATTTATTGTTAAGCGACGCGGCAGCTCCGGGGGAGCAAATTGGGACTATTTCTCCAATTCCATTAGTTGTTATTCATGGAGAAGAGGACTCAGTCGTAGAACCTGAATTTGGGAAAAAAATATTTGAGCTAGGAAAAGAGCCAAAAGAATTTTGGTCCATTCCGAAAGGGCGCCATACAGATTCGTTTTGGAAGCACAAAGGGGTGTATAGAGTCAAACTTCTAGAGGCACTCGAGAAAAATATTCACTGAAAATTATTTTCTCAAATACCGTCCAGTCACGCTTTCCTGGTTTTCAGCAAGCTCTTCTGGTGTTCCCGCAGCAAGAACCCTGCCACCACCACCTCCGCCTTCGGGTCCCAAATCAATCACGTGGTCTGCGACCTTGATAATATCCAGATTGTGTTCGATGACTACGATGGTGTTTCCTTGGTCGACTAAAGTTTGTAAAATAGTCAGAAGCTTCTGTATGTCATCAAAGTGAAGGCCCGTGGAGGGTTCATCTAAAATATAAACTGTTTTACCGGTTCCTCTTCTTGAGAGCTCTTTGCAGAGTTTGATTCTTTGGGCTTCTCCGCCAGAAAGGGTGGTTGAACTCTGTCCAAGGGTCAAGTAACCCAAACCCACAGAGTTCATTGTTTTTAGTTTTGCTTTGAGCCACGGAACAGCATTGAAAAAGGGTTCAGCCTCTGTGGCGGTCATTTCCAAAACATCCGCAATGTTTTTCCCTTTGTATTGTATGTCTAGAATTTCTTTGTGATATCTTCTTCCCCGACAGAGATCGCATGGGATGTAAACGTCTGGTAAAAAATGCATTTCGATTTTTTTTACGCCGTCCCCTTCGCAAGCGGCACAGCGCCCCCCTTTGACGTTAAACGAATATCGCCCCGGGCCATAACCACGAATTTTAGATTCAGGCAGTTGGGAAAAGAGGTCTCTAATAAAACTAAAAAGGCCGATGTAAGTGGCTGGGTTTGAACGAGGGGTCCTCCCAATGGGCTTTTGATTGATATCCACAACTTTATCGATGAGCTCAACCCCATGAAAAGCGCTAATTTTGGGTTCCCGAATTTTCACTTTATAAACAGACTTCAGCAAAAGTTTGTAAAGAATGTCTATGACGAGTGTACTTTTTCCACTTCCCGAAACACCTGTCACACAGGTGAAGACCCCAAGAGGAAAATCTACAGTCAGATTTTTGAGATTGTTTTCACAAGCGCCCTCAATCCGAAGAACATGTTTTTTATCCCATTTCCGTCGCTTCTCTGGAGTGGGGATTTCCAGATCCCCGCTCAGATATCGACCCGTCAGACTTTTTTTATTGTTTCTAATTTCTTTTGGAGTTCCTGAGGCGCTGAGTTTCCCCCCGTTTGTTCCAGCCCCAGGCCCAAGATCTAGAACCCAATCGGCTTTCTCTATCGTTTCTCGGTCATGTTCTACAACCAAGATCGTGTTTCCTAGGTCTCTGAGGCGAAAAAGAGTAGAAATCAATTTTTCATGATCTTTGGGGTGAAGACCAATGCTGGGTTCATCAAGAATGTAGATCACACCGACGAGTGAGCTCCCAATTTGTCTTGCGAGACGGACTCTTTGAAGTTCTCCTCCGGACAGGGTGTCGGCGCCGCGTGATAGGCTGAGATAGGGGACGCCCACTTTGCTGAGAAAACCCAAGCGTTCTTTGATTTCTTTTAGGACTCTCTCTGCTATTTTATATTCTCTTTCGGAGAGCGTAAGAGATTCAAAAAAAAGGGAGAGTTCGGAGACGGAAAGATCACAGAGCGTAGAAATATTTTTCTGGTTAATTTTGTAAAAAAGGCTTTCTTTTTTGAGCCTGGAGCCATTACACAGAGTACAGGATTGAACGCCCAGAAAATTTTCCTCTGCATCAAGCATTTCTGGTGCGCCGGACTCTTCTTCTGGCTTAGATCCCGTTCCGTTACACTCTGGGCAGGCTCCGGCAGGGCTATTGAAAGAAAATGTTCTCGGTTCCGGTGTCGGGTAGCTGATATTACAGTTTGAACATGCAAACTTTTCAGAAAAAAGTTTTTCCTCGGCTTTATTTTGACCAGGCTCTTGAACTTGTAAAACAAGCATTCCATTTCCCATTTTCAACGCAAGATCTACAGAGTCACTCGTTCGTGTGCTTAGGACATTTTTATCTCCTTTGATCACGATGCGGTCAATATAGACGTCGAGATCATGTTTTTTTTGCCGATCAAGAGTGACTTCTTGTGAAAGGTCAAAAACCTCTCCGTCCACACGAGCTCTGACAAATCCCCGCGCTCTCAGTTGGTAGAGCTCTTTTTGGTATTCTCCTTTTCTGCCGCGAATAATAGGAGAGAGGATCGCAAGTTTTGTTCCCTCGGGGTAAGTGAGAATGAGGTCTGTGATCTGTTGAGGGGATTGAGATTGGATGGGGTTTCCACAGCTCCAACAAAAGGGTTTCGCAAGACGAGAAAATAAGAGTCGGAGATAATCATAGATTTCAGTAATTGTTCCCACAGTGGATCTGGGATTATAGCTGGATGTTTTTTGGTCTATGGAGATTGTGGGGCTCAATCCATCTATTGACTCTAGATCTGGTTTGCTGAGTTGTTCCAAGAATTGCCTGGCATAGGTGGAAAGGCTTTCAACATACCGGCGTTGGCCTTCTGCATAAATCGTATCAAAAGCGAGGGAGGATTTTCCAGAGCCTGATGGACCCGTGATCACGGTGAAACGATCTCTGGGGATCGTCACCGAGATATTTTTTAGATTGTGGACTTTGGCCCCTCTGACAACGAGTGACATTATAAAAGGAGTGGCGGATGCCCAATGGCTTTTGCTGCTGTGACGAGTGCTGACTCTACGATTTTTCTAATTTCGTTTAATCTCACCTCCGATGGAGCCTCAAATCGAAGCACGAGCACAGGCTGTGTGTTGGATGCGCGAACCAGACCCCAGCCATCTCCAAAATCCACACGGACCCCGTCGATATCTGTCGTTTTTCTCCCAGGTTTTAAGAGGTTTTTAGTTTCTTCGACCAGGCGAAACTTCTTTTCTTCCTCGCAGTCCACGCGAATTTCTGGAGTAGATACCGAGGGAGGGAGGTCAGAGAGAAGGCTTGAGACAGGTCCTGAGGCGTCTGAGGCGATTTCATAAACTCTAAGCGCGGCATAAATGGCGTCGTCATATCCAAAATATCGGTCTGCAAAGAAAATATGGCCCGACATTTCTCCGGCAAGTGCGGCACCGGTTTCTTTCATTTTTGATTTAATGAGAGAATGCCCCGTCTTCCACATGATGGGTTTTCCACCTTTTGCCGCAATGTCGTTGTAAAGTCGGTGGCTGGATTTTACTTCGGAGATGATCGTTGCTCCGGGGAGTTCTTTCAAAATACTTCTTGAGAAAAGGACCATCATTTCATCTCCAAAAATCACGCGCCCTTTTTCATCTACTAGGCCAATTCGGTCGGAATCTCCGTCAAATGCGATCCCGAAATCTGCTTTTTCTTTGAGAACTGTTTTGATGAGGTCTTTGAGGTTGTCAACGACGGTTGGATCTGGGTGATGGTTAGGAAATCGGCCATCCATATCACAAAAGAGTGGGATGATTTGGGCACCTAGTTTTTCAAAAAGTGGAGGTGCCACGGTGCAAGCAGTTCCGTTTCCAGAATCTAAAACGATTTTCATTTTTTTAAGCGGTCTGGCGTTTTTGACTAGATGATCAATATAGGGAGGGATGATTACATAATCAGACACGGCTCCCCGTTTTTCTCCTCCGCTGGGCGCTCGTTCCATGAGTTTTCTGAGCTCTTGGATTTGTGAGCCGTGGATGGTGTCTCTACCTACACAGGTTTTAAACCCATTGTAATCTCCAGGGTTATGGGAACCCGTGATCATGATGCCGCCGTCGAGATTCAAATGCACGATGCTAAAATAAGAAAGTGGGGTGGGACAGACTCCGATGCGGACAACGTCCAAGCCTCCTTTGAGAAGTCCTGAAACAAGAGCGGCTGAATAAGCGTCACTCGTCAATCTGCAGTCCCAGCCGACCGAGACGGTGAGATTTTTTCTGTCAGCGACAGGTTTTTTTCCTGCGATGTATTTTGAATAAGCTAACCCCAGGCACTCTGCAAACTCTGGAGTTAGGTCTTTTCCGGCAATTCCACGGATATCGTATTCACGAAAGATGGATGGATTAATTTTGAAGCTCATAAGACGCCTTTCTCTATTTTTATCGCCATTCGAACAGCCGCTTGAAAACTCGAAGGATCTGCCAGGTTTTTACCTGCAATGTCAAACCCCACGCCGTGATCGACGGACGTTCTAATGATGGGTAACCCTAAAGATACATTCACTGTGTTTGGAAAATCAAGGAGCTTCACAGGAATGAGACCCTGATCGTGGTACATGCAGACGACGGCATCGTATAAGTGAGACGCGGCGTGTTTAGCAAAGAGGGTGTCTGCAGGGTATGGTCCCGTGACGTTGAGTTTGCCTCGGGAACGGGCTTTTTTGATGGCGGGCGAAATAATCTCGATTTCTTCTCTTCCAAATCG